>NZ_CALAGI010000068.1 GCF_937891315.1 uncultured Amaricoccus sp.
CGACGAGTTGGTCGCGCGCCGCGTGGATATCCTCGACCTCGTAACAGATGTGGTGTATTCCGCCGGACGGGTTCTTGGCGAGGAAGCCCGTGATCGGGGAGCCTTCGCCCAAAGGATGCAGAAGCTCGATCTTGGTGTTCGGCAGGTCGATGAAGACGACGGTGACGCCGTGATCGGGTTCTTCCTGGGGCGCGTGGACCTCGGCGCCGAGCGTGTCGCGATACTGGGCGGCGGCGGCCGCGAGGTCCGGGACGGCGATGGCGACGTGATTGAGGCGACCGATCATGGGGAAACTCCTCGCTGCGGGGCGGGTCAGGAGTAGGAGGATTCGCCCGGGCAGGCAAGAACCGAGGTCGGGGGCGCCGCGGGGGCTGGCAATGTCCTGCCCGAACGTGAGAATACCGACTCGAAATTTTGTGCGGAACGGCTAAGATCGCCCGGATTGTGTTGCATGTTCCACGCCAAGGGCCGGCATGGTCGGTCAAGAGGAAGCGATATGAAGGTTGTGCTGTTTTGTGGTGGAATGGGAACACGCCTCCGCGAGTATTCGGAGCGGATTCCAAAGCCGCTGGTGCCGATCGGGGGCTTGCCCATCATCTGGCACATCATGCGGTACTACGCGCATTTCGGGCACAAGGACTTCATCCTCTGCCTCGGCTACCAGGGCGAGGCCTTCAAGAAGTTCTTCCTTGAATATAACGAGGCGCTGACCAGCGACTTCGTGCTCGATCAGGGCGGCGCCAATATCCACGTGCTCAATCCCGAGCAGAAGGACTGGCGCATCACTTTCGTCGACACCGGTCTGGAGACCAACATCGGCGGGCGCCTGCTGCGCGTGCGCAAGCATCTGCAGGGCGAGAAGATGTTTCTCGCCAACTACGCCGACGTGCTGACCGATGTCGATCTCAACGTGATGCTGCGCAACTTCCAGTCGTCGGACGCGGTTGCCGGATTCTGCTGTGTTCCGCCGCCTTATTCGTTCCATCTCGTCAAGGTGAACGACCAGAATCGGGTCTCGAGCATGATGAACGTGCGGGATTCGGGCATGTGGATGAATGGCGGCTACATGATGCTGCGCGACGAGATCTTCGACCATCTCAAACCCGGCGAGGAACTGGTGGTCGAGGGGTTCGACCGGCTGATCAAGTCGAACCGGCTCTATGCCCATATGCATGACGGATTCTGGATGCCGATGGACACTTTCAAGGAAAAGCAGGCCCTGGACGATCTCTGGGCGCGTGGCACCACGCCCTGGCAGGTCTGGAAAATGCGCGGCGACGATGCTCGGCCTGCGGTGGCCTGACCCCGCGACCATCCTCTGCGTTGGAGCGCATAGCGACGATATCGAGATCGGCGCGGGCGCGACCATGCTGCGGATGGTGCGCGAATATCCGAAAGCGCGGGTGGTCTGGGTCGTGCTGGCCGCCGGCGGCCAGCGCGGCGAGGAGGCGCGGGCCAGCGCCGAAGCCTTTCTGCGGGACGCGGGGCGGGCGGAGATCGTGCTCCAGACCTTTCGCGACGGGCATTTTCCGGCGCAATGGGTCGAGATCAAGGCGTTCTTCGAGACGCTGAAGCGGTGGGAGCCGGACCTGGTGCTCTGTCACTATGGCCGCGACCTGCATCAGGATCACCGGCTGGTGTCGGAACTGGCCTGGAACACGTTTCGCGATCATCTGATCCTCGAATACGAGATCCCGAAATATGACGGGGGCCTCGGCTCGCCGAATTTCTTCGTGCCGGCGTCGGTGGCGGATACCGACCGCAAGATCGAGTTGCTGACCACCTGCTTCGCCAGCCAGGCGGGCAAGCACTGGTTCGAGGACCTGACCTTTCGCGGACTGATGCGGTTGCGCGGCCTCGAATGCTGCGCGCCGGAGCATCTGGCCGAAGCGTTCTACGCGCGAAAGATCCGGTTCGGCTGACCCCCGCGGCACCGGCGCCGCCCGTCGGATCGCACGGGATTTAGGCTTATTCGAAGCATTTTCGCGCCGGTTCCATAAGCCGCGCTTAACGACGCCGGGCCTAGAGCCTTCGTATCTCGGGTGCGAAAGGTGAGGGGATGGATCAGGTCGGAGTATTGTCGATCGGCGCGCACACGGTTGCGCGGGGGTTGCGGCGGGCGTCGCTGGCGCCGGGGTCGATCGCCGCGCTGGTGGCGATGCTCGACTTCGTGGGCATGACGCTCGGGCTCTGGTTCGACGGCTATTTCTCGGCGCCGGTCGAGCCGCCGGCGAGCGCGATCTGGATGTCGGCGGCGGCGGCGGCGGGCGGTGTCGCGCTGCTCTGGAGCACCGGCGCCTACCGGCTGGACGCGCTGCGGCGTTTCCGGCGCAGCGTGCTCAAGTTGCTCATCGTCGGGTTCGCCCTGACGCTGTTGTCCGGCGACACGCTCGCGGTCACCCCGGTGCTGGCGGTGTTCCTGGTGCCGGCCCGCGCGCTCGGCGCGGTCCTCGTCGGGGTCGCGCTTGATTTCGGGCTGACCGAAAGGCGCGCGGTGATGATCGGCGGTGGCTTTCGCACATCCGAGGTGATGCGGGCGATGGCCGCCGCGCCGGGCAATGATATCCGTGTCTTCGGCATTTTCGACGACCGCTCCGACGAGCGCTCGCCGGGCGTGGTCGATGGCGTGCCGAGGCTCGGGACGGTGAGCGATCTCGTCGCCTTCGCGCGGACCGCCGAGATCGACATGCTGATCGTTACCTTGCCGCTCACCGCCGAGGCCCGTATCCGCCAGATCCTGAAGGCGGTCGCGGTGCTGCCGCTCGACGTGCGGCTCGCGAACTTTTCCAACGATCCCGCGTTTCGCCGCCGGGCCGGCGCGCCCGCCGAGGGCGGACTGATCGAGCTGGTCTCGCGCCCGCTGCGCGATGGCGAACTGGCGCTGAAGCGGGTGCTCGATGTCGTGGGGGCGAGCGTCGCGATCCTGCTCCTGTCGCCGATCTTCATCCTGACCGCGCTTACCATCCGGCTCGACTCGCCGGGACCGATCCTGTTCCGGCAGCCCCGGCACGGCTATAATCACAAGCCGGTCGCGGTCTGGAAATTCCGCTCGATGTACGCCGCGGACTGCGATCCGACCGCGCGCCGGATCGTGACCAAGGGCGATCCCCGGGTGACGCGGGTCGGGCGCCATATCCGCCGCTGGTCGATCGACGAACTGCCGCAGCTGTTCAACGTGCTGGCCGGCGATCTGTCGCTGGTCGGGCCGCGGCCGCACGCGCTCGCCGCCGTCTCGAGCCGGCAGGAAGCCTTCGAGGAGATCGTCGAGGGCTACGCGGCGCGCCACAAGGTCCGCCCCGGTGTGACCGGCTGGGCGCAGATCAATGGCTGGCGCGGCGAAATCGACGATCCCGACACGCTGCGCCACCGCGTCGAGCACGACCTGCACTATATCGAGAACTGGTCGATCTGGATGGATTTGCGGATCCTTGTCATGACTCCGTTTCGGCTACTTGACGGGAACGGCGCCTATTGATCAGGCAACCGGCGATTTTCGGCGCCGTTCGGGGCGGAAGTCCACAACCCAGACTTGAGTTGCTTTCCGACCCCTGACATGTTGCGCGCGGGGAAGATACCCCGCGAGCAACAGGAGGATGCAAGGCATGTCCGAGGATATCCTGGACCGGATCCGTCAACGCGCGCATGCGATCTGGGAGGAGCAGGGCTGCCCCGACGGGATGGCGGAGGCCCATTGGAACCAGGCCAGCGCCGAGATCGGCGCGGCGGCGACGCCCGCCCCGCGCAAGAAGAAGGCCGTGGCCGCGACCGCGACCGAGGCCCCTGCCAAGCGCCGCGCGGCGCCGAAGGCGAAAGCCGCCGCGAGCGCCTGACCGAAGGCCGGCGCCCTCCGGGACCTGACCGGGGGGCCGCGCCGAACGGTGCCGTGACACCTGGCACCGCCCGGCGCCGCGGAGCGGCTGTTGCGTGAGCCGGCGCGCTCGACTATCCCTGAACGCAGAGCTGCTATCCAGCATGGGCGCCCCTTTCCGGGGGTCTCGGCAAGAGAGGCAATCCTTTTTTTCGCCGGGGGCCGCATGACCGAAGCCAGACGTTTCGATTCCGCTGGATTGCGCGCCGCGCGCGCGGACAAGCCGAAAGCCCGCGACCGCGATCTCGCCCAGGAGCTTGGCGTCTCCGAGGCCGAGCTCCTCGCCGCGCATGTCGGCCATGGCGCGACCCGGATCGCCGCGCATCCCGACCGGATCATGCCCGAGCTCGCCGCTTTCGGCCCGCTGATGGCGCTGACCCGCAACGAATCCTGCGTCATCGAGAAGACCGGGGTCTATGCCAACTATTCCGGCGGCGGTCATGCCGGGCTCATCGCCAATGGCGAGATCGACCTGCGCTTCTTCCCGGCGCACTGGATCACCGGCTTCGCGCTGGAGCGCGAGACGGCCGCCGGGCTCCGCCGGTCGATCCAGCTGTTCGACGCGGCCGGCGACGCGGTGCACAAGATCTTCCTGACCGACGCGTCCGACGCCACGCTCTGGGAGCCGTTCGTCGCGGGCCTTCGCGAGGCGGAGCAAGGCGAGACCCTCGCCGTCGCGCCGCGCGCGCCGGTCGAGGCGCCGTTCGGCAATCCCGACCGCGCGGCGGATCTGCGCGACCATTGGGGCCGGATGACCGATACGCACCAGTTCCTGAGCCTGGTCAGCCGGTTGCGCATGAACCGGCTCGGCGCCTATCGCATCGCGGGCGAGCCCCTGGCCCGCCGGCTCGCGCCCGAGGCGGTGACCCGCGCGCTGGAGGCGGCGGCGGCCGGCGAGGTGCCGATCATGATCTTCGTCGGCAATCGGGGCTGTATCGAGATCCACGGCGGACCGGTTCGCAACGTCGTCGGCATGGGGCCCTGGATCAATGTGCTCGATCCCGGGCTCGACCTGCATCTGCGTCAGGACCATGTCGCCGAGGTCTGGGCCGTCGACAAGCCGACCCGCCGCGGGCCGGCGGTCTCGATCGAATGTTTCGACGCCGAGGGCGGGCTGATCGCCCAGATCTTCGGCGTCGGCAAGGCGGGCCCCGACGCCATCGCCGCCTGGCAGGCCGTGGTCGATGCTCAGCCGACGGCGAGGACGGAGCCGGCCGAGGCGTTGCGATGATCCGGCCCGCGATGATCCGCTTTGGCGCGCTCGTCCTGCTGCTCGGCGGGACGGCGGGCGGGGTGGAGGCCGCGCCGGAACGGGTGCTGGCGATCGGCGGCTCGATCACCGAGATCGTCTATGCGCTCGGCCAGTCGGACCGGCTGATCGGCCGCGACAGCACCTCGACCTGGCCGCCGGAGGCGCTGGCCTTGCCCGATCTCGGCTATATGCGCGCCCTTTCGCCCGAGGGCGTGCTGTCGGTGGCGCCGGATCTGATCCTCGCCGATGTCGATTCCGGCCCGCCCGAGGCGGTCGCCGCGATCGAGGCGGCGTCGGTGGCCTATGTCGAAGTGCCGTCGGACGAGAGCCCGGAGGGGGTCGCGCGCAAGATCGAGGTCGTCGCCGACGCGCTCGGCGTGCCGGCGGAGGGCGCGGCGCTCGCCGGCCGCGTCGAGGCCGAGATCCGCGCCGCCGCCGATGCCCCGGCGCCGACGCATCCGCGGGCGATCTTCCTGCTGTCCGTCGAGGGCGGGCGGCTGATGGCGGCGGGCGGCGGCACCGGCGCCGAGGCGATGCTGCGGCTGGCGGGGGCGGAGAACGCCCTGACCGGCTTCGACGGCTACAAGCTCGTCTCGGCCGAGGCGGTGCTCGCCGCCGCGCCGGAGGCGGTGGTGATGATGGACCGGGGCGGCGGCCATGGCGCCAGCGCCGAGACGCTGTTCGCACTGCCCGGCCTCGCCGGCACGCCGGCGGCCGAGGCCGGGCGGCTCATCAGGATGGACGGCCTCCTGCTGCTCGGCTTCGGGCCGCGCACCGCCGAGGCGGTCACGGCGCTGCGCCGGGCGCTGAACGAAGGCTGAGCCTTGGCCGGTTTCGCGATGCATGACGCGGACGCCCGTCCGCCGCTGGCGCTGGTGCTTGGGCTCCTCGGCCTCGCGCTCATGCTCGCCGCGCTCGTCGGCCTGCAGGTCGGCGCGTCCGGCGTCTCGGCGCTCGGCGCGCTGTCGGGGGCGGAGCTCAGCCCGCGCGAGCGGCTGATCCTCTGGGACATCCGCCTGCCGCGGCTGATCCTCGGCGCGCTGGTCGGGGCGGCGCTCGCGGTCTCGGGCGCCGTGCTGCAGGGCCTGTTTCGCAATCCGCTCGCCGATCCCGGAGTGGTCGGCGTGACCGCCGGCGCCGGCCTCGGCGCGGTGCTGGCGATCCTCTTCGGCGGCGCGGTGGTCGCCGGCCCCTGGCTGGTGCCGATCGCGGCCTTCGCCGGCGGCTGGATCACCACGATGGCGCTCTACCGCGTCGCCACGCGCGACGGCCAGACCTCGGTCGCGACGTTGCTTCTCGCCGGGATCGGCGTCGCCGCGCTGGCCGGCGCCGGCACCGGACTCGTGCTGTTCGTCGCCGACGACACCCAGTTGCGCGACATCACCTTCTGGAGCCTCGGGTCGATGGCCGGGGCGACCTGGGGCAAGCTCGCCGTCGCCGGGCCGATCATCGCCGTCGCCCTGGCCGCCGCGCCACTGCTCGCCCGCGGCCTCGATGCGCTGGCGCTGGGCGAGGCGGCGGCGATGCACCTCGGCATCCGCGTCGAGCGGCTGAAATCCGGCGCCATCCTGATCGCCGCCGCCGCGACCGGCGCCGCCGTTGCCATTTCCGGCGGCATCGCCTTCGTCGGTATCGTCGCGCCGCATCTCTTGCGCCTGACCATCGGCCCCGGCCATCGCGCGTTGCTGCCGGCCTCGGCGCTGCTCGGCGCGACTTTGCTCCTGCTCGCCGATCTGGTCGCCCGCGTCGTGGTGGCGCCGGCCGAGCTGCCGATCGGCATCGTCACCGCGCTGGTCGGCGCGCCGATCTTTCTCTGGCTGCTGCTCGGCCGCCGCGGCTTCGGGGAAATCTGATGCTGAGCGCCAGCGGCGTCACCGTCGATCTGGGCGGTCGCCCGATCCTCCGCGATCTCGGCTTCGAGGCCGCGCCGGGCCGGCTGACCGCGATCGTCGGGCCGAACGGCTCGGGCAAGACCACGCTCCTGCGGGTGCTGACCGGCGAGATCAGGGGCGCCGGCCGCGTCACGCTCGACGGCGAGGAAATCGCGCGCCTCGCCCATTGGCGCCTGGCACTCCGCCGCGCGGTCCTGCCGCAGGCGGCGCGGCTCGCCTTTCCCTTCACCCTGCGCGAAGTGGTGGCGATGGGCCTCGCCGCCGGCGCGTCGGCCGGTCGGCATCGGGTGATCGACGAGGCGCTCGACGCCGTCGATCTCGCCGCGCGCGGTGGCGCGAGGTTCGCCACCCTTTCGGGCGGCGAGCAGGCGCGCGGCCATCTCGCCCGCGCCCTCGCCCAGGTCTGGGAGCCGGTGGCGGACGGCAAGCCCGCCTGGCTGCTGCTCGATGAGCCGGTCGCGAGCCTCGACATTGGCCACCAGCTCCTCGTCATGCGCTGCGTCGCGGCCTATGCCCGGCGCGGCGGCGGCGTGGTCGCGGTGATGCACGACCTCAACCTGACCGCGATGTTCGCCGATCGCGTCGTCCTGCTCGACGGTGGCGGCGTCGCGGCCGCCGGAACGGCGGCGGAGGTTCTGACCGACGCGCTGCTCGGCGGCGCCTATCGCGCGCCGCTGCGCGTCAACCGCGCGCCGCCCGATGGAGGGGTGTTCGTGCTGCCGCAGGCGGCGCTCTGACGGCGTCGCGCCACCTACGTGGTCGCGTTGGTTGACCGAAAAAATCAGGAATGATACGCCTCTCGCCGGGTAACCCGCGATGGGGGTGGGGTCAGCCGCGTGTCCGCGAAGGGATGCGCGCGCGCCGTCACTCCCTGGCCAGTCACACCGATCCCCTTTCGACTGGACCGATGAGATCATGCGCCCGTTCTCGCCGCCGCTCCGTCCGTGTCCGCGCCTAGGCTGCGCGGCGCTCGTGCTCGTCTGCGGAACGCCGATCGCGGCGCAGGACATGGAGGCGGCGGATGGGGGCATGACCCTCGACCCGATCGTCGTCACCAGCTCGACCGTCGGCGGCGCGGCCAACGGTGGCGGCAATGCCTCGATCGTCGAGCGCGACGCGCTGCTCGGCACGTTCCAGGGCGCGGATCTGCCGGCCGTGCTCAATACCATCCCCGGGGTCACCACCGAGACCACGCCCGGCGATCCGGCGATCGCGGTCAATATCCGGGGATTGCAGGGCAATGGCCGCGTCGTCGTCACCATCGACGGCGCCCGCCAGAATTTCGCGCGGAGCGACCACGGTCCCAACGGCACCTTCGTCACCGATCCCGAGATGCTGCGCTCGATCGAGGTGGTGCGTGGTCCGGCCGGAACCGATGCCGCGACGGGCGCCATCGGCGGCACGCTGGCGCTCCGCACCGTCGAGGCGGGCGACCTGATCGCGCCCGGCGAGACCCAGGGTGGCGAGGCGCGGCTGCGCTATGGAACCCTGACCGAGAGTCCGACCGCGCATCTCGAATATGCGCGGCGGATCGGCGCGGCCAGCGATTTCCTCGTCGCCTTCACCCGCGCCGATGTCTCGGACTACCGCGCCGGCGACGGCACGGAGGTCAACGCGGCCGAGACCAATCTCTCCGGCCTGGGCAAATTCTCCTTCGCCACCGACGACGGCCAGGCGCTGACCTTTTCCTATTCCCAGCTCCAGTCGAGCTTCCGCACCGGCGAATTCAGCGGCACCCCGCGCGACAACGACCTCGTCACCGGCAACGCGGTGCTGAACTACGTCCATGACGGCGGCGGCCCGGTCACCGGCGATCTGACGCTGTTCCGCACGGTGACGACTGTCGATCAGCAGTTGCTCGACGATTTCGATTTCCGCCCCATCGGGCCGTCGCGCTCCTACGAGACCGTCACCAATGGCCTGCGCGGCTCGGCCGAGACCGACTTCGCGCTCGGCGCCACCGACCATGCGCTGACCTTCGTGCTCGACGCGTTCGGCGATGACGTCACGGTCGATGATCCGACGGCGCTCGGAGGTTCCCTCAGCCCCTCCGGCCGGCGGTGGGTCGGCTCACTTCTCGCGCAGGATGCGATCGACCTGACCGAGACGTTTCAGGCGATCATCGGCTTGCGCGCTGACGACTACCGCCTCGAAAGCGATGACGGCGACGCCTCGGGCGCGCAGCTCTCGCCGTCGCTGACCCTTCGCAAGCAGGTCGGTGGCGTGGCGACGCTCCATGCGACGCTCGCCAAGGCGTTCCGCCCGCCGACCCTGTCGGAAACCCTGGTCAACGGCATGCATCCCGAGCCGGCGGATTTCTACATCCGGCCGAACCCCGAGCTGAAACCGGAGAGCGCGCTCACTTCGGAGATCGGCGCGACCCTCGCCTTCGCCGATCTTTTCCGGTCGGGCGACGCGCTGACCGCGCGGGCCGCGATCTATCGCAACGATGTGAAGGACTATATCGGCCTCGTCGAGCGCGGCACCTTGTTCGACCCCTACATGCAGTACGACAACATGGAGGAGGTGCGGATCGAGGGGGTCGAACTCGAGATCACCTATGACGCCGAGCGGCTGTTCGGCGGCCTGTCCGGCCAGCTGATCCAGGGCACCGACCTCACCACCGACGCGCCGGTCTCCGGCATCGCGCCGAACCGTCTCGTGCTGACCGGCGGCTTCCGCGACGCGGCGAAGGTGCTGGAGGCCGGTGCCCGCCTGACGCTCGTCGGCGAGCGCGAGGACGGCACGCTGACCAGCGACGCCTGGCAGACGCTGGATCTGTTCCTGACGCGCCAGATCGGCGCGCGCGGCGTCTTCGGCCTCGCGCTCAACAATATCACCAACCAGACCTACACCCAGTATCTCAACACCCAGCCATCGCCAGGTTTCAACGCACTGGCCTCGTTCTCGATCGTCTTCTGATCGAGGCGAGGCCGCAGGAGAGTCTTATATGACCGTCAAGATCACCCTCGCCGGCAAGTCGGGCGTCGATTTCAACAAGGAATACGACGCCTTCTTCAAAGGCTTCGCACCCAGTGGCTCGCCGCTGTTTCTCGGCGAGAGCGAGGAGGAGACGACCCAGATCGTCCATCTCGACACGCCGGTGACCGGCAAGGAGAGCGCGGCCCGCGCCGTCCTGCTCGATGGCGACGATTTCCTCTATACCTTCTCCAACCACACGATCAGCGGCGAGATCGACAAGGTCAGCCTCGTGACCCTCGGCGACGCCTATGACAAGGATACCGGCGATCTCGATCTGAACGGCGGGGTCGTGACGACGGCGACGCCCCACATCACCTTCTCGGGGCTCGATATCGAGAACGAGCCCGGTGTCGCCGGGCCGGTGCACAAGATCGTCGCCGGGATGATGGGCGGAGGGCCCTCGGGCACCGCCGCCGATCCGGCCGCGCTGACCAAGGTCCTGTTCGGTGAGGCGCAGAGCCTCGTCGGCTCCGCCGGCGACGACAAATATTCGGGCACGCGCTTCGGCGACACGATTCGCGGCATGCGCGGCGATGACACGCTGTCCGGGCGCGGTGGAGCCGACAAGCTGATCGGCGGACTTGGCGCGGACCGGTTGACCGGCGGGTCGGGCGCCGACCAGTTCATCTTCCAGACGGTGGCCGAGACCAGGGGCGACAAGATCCGGGATTTCGACTCGGCGGAGAACGATCTCATCCATCTCTCGAAGATCGACGCCAACGAGGATGCCCGCGGCAACAACCGCTTCAGCTTCATCGGCGACGATGCCTTCAGCGGCGAAGCGGGCGAGCTGCGCTTCAAGTCCGGTGCCAGCGGCACAACCGTCTATGGCGATACCGATGGCGACGGCCGGGCGGATTTCAAGATCCTGCTGGTCGGCGACCATGATCTGAGCGCGGGCGACTTCATCCTCTGAAAGCCGGCGCGGGGGTGGGCGATCCGCCCATCCCCACCGATGCCCGAGGCGGGTCCAGCGTGCCGCCAAACTCCCGGCCCCGCGCGCGGACCTGGCGCGCCTGGATCCCGCTTAGGAAAGTTTTAGGAGCGCGCGACCGGGGTTAGCAACCAATTAGGATGCCCGGTGACATCCGCGCGGGTAGATCCCTTCGCAGCGGCGGGGATGGTCCTCGCCCTTCAAGGCGGAGACGCCGACCGGGCGTTTCCCGAGACGAGAAAGCGAGACCTTCCATGCCGCGCTCCATCCTTCTGGCCCTTGCGATCGCCGGTTTCGGCCAGGCCGTGAGCGCGACCACGCCGCCGGGCACGCCGCCCGCGCCGGCCGGCGTCTATGTCGCCGATCCCGCCCATACCAGCGTCGCCTGGAGCCTCGATCATTCCGGCCTGTCGCACTGGACGGCGCGGTTCGTCGGCGCCAAGGCGGTGCTCGACTGGAAGCCGGAGGAGCCGGCGGCCTCGACGCTGCGGGTCGAGATCGATCCGCGTTCGCTGCGCACGGACTTTCCGTTTCCCGAGGAGACCGATTTCGACGGCATGATCGCGGGCAGCGAGGACTTTCTGGCCGGCAAGCCGATCGTCTTCGTCTCCGACAGCATCGAGGTGACGGGCGAGAACACCGGGCTCGTCCATGGCGACCTGACCATGCGCGGCGAGACCCATCCCGCGACGCTGGCCGTCACCTTCAATGGCTCGATGGCCGAGCACCCGTTCGCCAAGGTGGCGAAGGTCGGTTTCTCGGCGACGGCGAGCTTCGACCGGTCGGACTGGGGGCTCGACACGCTGGTGCCGTTGATCGGCGACCGGATCGACGTGACGATCGAGACCCAGTTCATGCCCGAGGGGTCGTGAGGCGCGCCGCGGGGCGCCGAACCGCGCGTCGACCCCGCGGAGCAAACCTTGCCGGAACACTGGCCTTGATTTTTGCCGGCGGCTGAGCGACCTAACCTGCGAGGAGCTCAAGAGGTCAGAAGTGGCACAGGTCAAGGCGAACGTCGCCAGTCTCGATCCGGTCTGGACCATGATCCGTCGCGAGGCGGAGGATGTGGCGCGCAACGAGCCGTTGATGGCGAGTCTGGTGCACGCGGGGGTGCTGCATCACGCGAGCCTCGAGCGGGCGCTGAGTTATCGGATCGCGCAGAAGCTCGCCTCGCCCGAGATGAGCGAGCTTATCCTGCGCGAGATCGCCGACGCGGCCTATGGCGAGGAACGCGCGCTCGGCGTCGCGGCGCGGGCCGACATCATGGCGGTCTATGAACGCGATCCCGCCTGCCACCGCTATATCCAGCCCTTGTTGTTCTTCAAGGGTTTCCAGGCGCTGCAATGCTATCGCATCGGCCATTGGGTCTGGACCCAGGGCCGGAGCGACATGGCCTATTTCATCCAGATGCGCACCTCCGAGGTGTTCGGGGTGGACATCCATCCCAATGCGACGATGGGGAATGGCATCCTGATCGACCATGCGCATTCGATCGTGATCGGCGAAACCGCCGTGGTCGGCGACAATGTCTCGATGCTGCATTCCGTCACGCTCGGCGGAACCGGCAAGGAGGACGGCGACCGGCATCCGAAGATCGGCAATGGCGTGCTGATCGGAGCGGGGGCGGCGGTGCTCGGCAATATCAGGGTCGGCGGTTGCAGCCGGATCGCCGCGGGCTCGGTGGTGCTGGAGGAAGTGCCGCCCTGCAAGACCGTGGCCGGTGTTCCGGCCCGGATCGTCGGCGACGCCGGCTGCGTCGAGCCGTCGAAGATGATGAATCATATCCTGGGAAGCCATCCGGACGATTTCTGACCGCCCGGAGGGTTGCCCGCGTCGGGTCTCATAGCAAATCCGTTTGATTGCTTCGCCTTCGCCCTTCCCGCCCCGACCTCGCGTAGCCG
>NZ_CALAGI010000069.1 GCF_937891315.1 uncultured Amaricoccus sp.
AAATCTTCACCCCTCGCGCCCTCCGCAAGCTTGCTCCGGGCGCGCGGACCGCGGGGGCGCCACTGGCGCCCCCTAAGATCGGTCCGCTAAAACATCTCGATCCGAACCAAGCAAAACGGATCTGGTACGAGGCCCGCGCGCGATCCGTCCCGCACGCTGACCGCTATGTCGGCGGTCGACGCCCGAGCCAGAACGGGCCAACGAGGTTCAGCCCGAGGATGCGCAGCACGTGATGCGCACCGACGAAGGCCGGGTCGAGATGGAGAGCGAGGGCCATGGCCGCCATCGCCTCGACCCCGCCCGGAGCATAGGCGAGCCACGTCTTGCCGAACGGCATGCCGAGCAGCCATGCCCCGATCCAGGCGAAACCAGCCGAGATGCCAAGCGCGATCAGGATGCTCGCCAACGCGCCCGGCGCGGTGCGGAGCAGCACGGCGACGGTGGTGCCGCGGAACCGCGCCCCGATCACCGCGCCGGTCGCAACGAACCCTGCGATCACCAGCGGCTGGGGAAAGCGCCCATGCACGATCCCGGTCGCGTGGAGGGTGGCACTCGCCACCATCGCCCCGAGCACGGTCCCGGCCGGAACGCGCAGCCGGACGAGGAGCATGGCAAGGAGCCCGGCGACGACGAACACGAGCAGGGCTTCGCCCGGACCGTTGGTGACGGTCGCCGCCGGCGCCGCGGCGCGATCACCCGGGGTCACGAGCGAGATGAGCGGCGGCATCAGGAGGACGAGGGTGAAGATGCGCAGGCTCTGCGCCAGCACCACCCGCGGCACGTCCGCCGCGCTGCTCGCGGCGATGATCATCACCGCCGAGAAGGCTCCGGGCATCGAGGCGAAACGCGCGGTCGTCCGGTCCCAACCGTGGGCGCGCTCGAGATAGGCGGAGCCGGCGAAGAGCGTCGCGGCGACCGACAGCGCGAGCAGCGCCACGCTCGCCGGCCAGGCGGCGATCTGGAGCAGGCTCTCGGGCGTGGCGCTGGAGCCGATCGAGATGCCGACGAGCAGGAAGGCGAGATCGCGCGGCCGCGGCGGCAACCCGACCTCGAGACCGAGGATCGCGGCGGCGGCGGTCGCGATCATCGCGCCCATCAACCAGCCGGCCGGCAGGCCGAGCGCCGCGAACGCCGCCCCGCCGCCGCCGGCGAGCGCCAGCGTCACGCCGAGCCCGCGGGTCGCGGCCGGATCGAACCGCCGGAACCATGCCATCACCAGACCCTCGCGCGCCGGACCGACGCCGCGCTTCTGGCATTCCCGCCCGCCGGCGGCAAGTCCGGCCCCGGCGACCCGGTATCGCGCTCGACGAGGGGACCGTTGACGCGGCCGAGGCGGAGGCGCCACCTTGCGCCGGAGCGAACGAGCGCGGAGGACAGGCGATGGCGGTGTCGGAGGGGCCGGACGGGCGGCCGCGGTGTGGCTGGTGCCTGTCGACGCCGGATTATCTCGCCTATCACGACACCGAATGGGGCTTTCCCGTCGATGACGACCGGCGATTGTTCGAAAAGCTCTGCCTCGAAGGCTTCCAGTCCGGCCTCAGCTGGCGGACCATCCTGACCAAGCGCGAAAATTTCCGCGCCGCCTTCCGCGGTTTCGATTTCGAGCGGATCGCGGCCTTCGACGAGAGCGACGTCGCGCGGCTGCTGGCCGACGCCGGCATCGTCCGCCACCGCGGCAAGATCGAGGCGACGATCAACAACGCCCGGCGCGCCCGCGAACTCATCCGCGACAAGGGCTCGATCGCCGCCCATGTCTGGAGCTTCGAGGCGCCGCGCGGGGCCGCGCGGACCGAAATCGTCTCGACCAGCGCGGAATCGATCGCCCTTTCCAAAGACCTGAAGAAGCGCGGTTGGGCCTTTGTCGGCCCGACGACGATCTATGCCTTCATGCAGGCCATGGGCCTCGTCAACGACCACGCCGAGGGCTGCGCCCTCCGGCAGGAGGTCGAACACGCCCGCGCGACCTTCGCGCGGCCGGCGTAGGACCATCGAGTGGCGGGGCTTTGTTCGATAAACGCAAAGGGCATCATTTCCGTCTTTGACCGCTGTTTCAGGCGAACGGCATGAACGGCCTCACGGCCATACGGGACATGATCGAACATTTTGACGACTACGCGGCGGACGAAGGGCGCGGACTGCTACGCGCGAGGACGACCTTGATCCGTGGCGAACGGTCACGCGCGATCGGTTTGAGCGGGGCCGATTGGTGATTGAAAGAACGACCGCGTACAATGCCGCGATAGCCCCGCGGTCGGTCGCCAAGCGAGTCCGCGACACCTTCATTGCTTGGCGCAATGCGCCGAAATCGTAACGGCAGGTTGTCAGCAGATTTCGCGGTCTGCCAATTTTCCCAATTACGTCAAGGGTGATTGGCTCCGGCGGTAGGGATCGAACCTACGACCAATTGATTAACAGTCACTGGGACAGGCATTCTTTCGAGCACTTGAGGATTCTTGGATTCATATTTTTTCGCGTATAATCATATACATGATTTGGCACCTGCGGCCCATCCACTCCCTCGAACTCCTTGCATTTCCCATCGTTCTGCTTACCTTACGCTTACCCGATCCGGAGATGCACGCTCATGCCGAATGTCCGACTGACGAAGACCACCGTCGAGAAGCTCCAGCCGGAGGGGATGGAAACGATCTATTGGGACGAGACGCTTCCCGGCTTCGGCGTGCGCGTCAAGGCGAGCGGGAGCCGGAGCTATGTGGTGCAGTATCGCAACCGCGAGAACGGCCGCTCCTGCCGGATGACGATCGGGCCGCACGGTCCGCTGCTCTCCTTCCACGAGGCCCGTGATCGGGCGCGGGGCCTCTTGGCCGATGCGCTGCGCGGCGCCGATCCGGCGGCGGACCGCACGAACCGTCGTCGCGCGCCCGATCTGGCCGCGCTTTGCGACGCCTATCTCAAGGACCACGCCGAGGCGAAAAAGAGGTCGAGCAGCGCCAAAGCGGATCGCGCTTATATCGAACGTTTCATCCTGCCCGCGCTTGGACAACGCAAGGTCGCCGAGATCGGCATGAACGACGTTCAGAGACTGCACAACAGCCTCGCCGGGACGCCATATCAGGCCAACCGAGTCCTCGCGCTTCTTTCGAAGATGTTCAGTCTCGGGCTTCGTTGGGGCTGGCGACCGGACAATCCGGCCACTGGCGTCGAGAAATACCACGAGGACAAGCGGACGCGCTGGCTCTCGGACGGTGAGCTTCGGGCGCTCACCGAGGCGCTCGACGCGCATCCGAACCAGGTCGCGGCGGATGCGATCAGACTGCAACTCCTGACCGGGGCGCGGATCGGCGAGGTACTTTCCGCGACCTGGGCGGACTTCGATCTCGTCCGGGGCGTCTGGACCAAGCCGTCACATCACACGAAGCAGAAACGGACCGAGCACTTGCCGCTGTCGACCGCCACTGTTGAACTGCTCACTACGATGCGTGGCCGGTCGACCGCCGAGCACCTGTTTCCCGGCAGAATCCCTGGCCAGTCCCTCAAAGAACTCAAGCGGTTCTGGCAGCAGATCTGTGGGGCGGCGGGCCTTCAGGATTACCGGATCCATGACAATCGTCATACCCATGCCTCACACCTCGTCTCGAGCGGTCTGAGTCTAACGATTGTCGGCCGTCTCCTAGGGCACACGAACCCCACGACGACGCAGCGCTACGCGCATCTCGCCGATGCGCCGCTCCGCGAGGCGGCCGAGGTAATGGCACGGAAGTTCCGCGGATAAGCTCTACCACGCTTGGAGAGGGCCTCGCGGCCGGATAGCCATCTGAAATCCGATACTCCGCCTCGGCCCCGACCGTCATTGGCCTTCACCGTCGCGAACGGCGGATTGCCTATGCCGCCGCCGTCGCTCGAATTCGCCTGACGATTTCCAACACCTCGGCCGATCGTTCAGCTGGAAAAACCCCGCTGAGCCCTTGGTCGCTGACGTCGGTGAATGGACTCTCGTAGAGCAACGAGGGGTCAATGATCCCACGCTCGGTCAAGTAGTTGATGATTAGGTCGATGAAGTGGAGTTGGCTGGCTGACAGAGAGCCCACGCCGGCAAGCGCGCCAAACGCGGCCTTTGCCGACTGCCGATCGAGCCCCGTCAGCTTCCGGAAGAACAGACCGAGACCGCCCTCGTTCCGGATTGTGTCAAGCCGGCGCTCGTCGCCGACACCTTCCTCTAGGAACATGCGCTCGAGCTCGGCGACGTCGCGCGCGGTGATCTGCTCCGCGCGCCGCACCTTCTGAAGGGCGATGTGGTCACTATGGACTTCGAGGAAGCGATTCACCTTTCGCCGGAACCGCCCCGCGTCCATGCCAATCGCGGCGTCACCGACGGCGGCGTCGGTCGCGCCGCCGATCTCGTCCTCGAAGTCGGTGTAGACGATCTTTCTCTCCCCGGACTCGATGAGCTTGACAAGGTCGCGCAGCTTCACCCGGACGGCCTCGATCATCCCGACATTGATGTCCTGCCAGAACTCGTCGGTCTGCACCTCGAGAATCAGGGCCAGCTGCTGGCCGACGGCGGGGATGTTGCCGAGCGCCTCCAGGCTCGCCGCGAGGCGGCGAACCTCCCGTTGGCAGCTGGCGAAGCGCGCCTCGGCGCGGAGCAGCGCCAGCTGGCCGGAGAGAAGCAGGAGGTCGAACTGCTTCGCCGGCAGGTCGTCGTCGACGAACCCCGACGGCAGGCCGGCGACCTCTTCGACGAGTTCCTCGCGGTCGATATCGGTCAGCGCCCGCCAGACCTCTGCCACCTTGAACCGCTCGACGGCGCGGCGGTGGGGCCGGACGATGAAGTTGTCGAGGCTCATGGCGGCGACCTCCCGGTGGAGCCTCGCGGCCGTCGCTCCGCGCACAGCGTCATCCCCAACACCCTCCCTCTGGTCGAGCTCGCCGATCAGCTCGACACGGGCCACGAAGAGGCGCCGGGTGATCGTGTCGCCGAGGGCGCCCTCGGAGAGATCCGGGTGCTGGTCGAAGAACTCGAAATTCTGGCAGAAGTCGAAGATCAGGAAGTTCTCCTTGTCCTCGCCGGAGCCGAACAGGTCCGGGCGCAGGCGGGTCCCGCGGCCGATCATCTGCCAGAACTTGGTCTTGGAGCGGACGATCTTGAAGAAGACGAGGTTCACCACCTCGGGCACGTCGATCCCGGTGTCGAGCATGTCGACGGAAACCGCGATGTGGGGCGGCTTGTCCGCCTCGGAGAAGGCGTCGATCAACGACTGGGCATAGGGCACGCTGTAGTCGATCAGCCGGGCGAACTGGCCCTTGAGGTGCGGGTAGTTCGCGTCGAACCGCTCGACGATGAAGGCGGCGTGGCGGCTGTTCTTCGCGAAGACGATGGTCTTTCCGAGCCTGGCGCCGTCCTCGACCTTCACGCCGTTGCGCATCAGGAACTCGAGCACCTTGTCGACCGTGTCCTCGTTGAACAGCCACTTGTTGATGCCGGCCGCCTCGACGCGGTCCGGGATCGTGCCGTCCTCGTCCCACTCGATTGCGTCCCACGCCTCCTTTTCCTCGTCCGGGAGATCGTCGTAGCGGATGCCTTCGCGCTGGAACTTCAGCGGCACGGAGACCGCCTTCGGCGGCACCAGGTAGCCGTCGGCGACCGCGTCCTCGAGGTCGTAGGAGTCCGTCGGCACGCCCCGCTCCAACTGGAACAGCGAATAGGTGTCGCGGTCGATCTCGTCGCGCGGCGTGGCGGTCAGGCCGACGAGGAGGCTGTCGAAATACTCGAAAATCGCCCTGTACTTGCGGTAGACCGACCGGTGCGCCTCGTCGATGATGATCAGGTCGAAATGCCCCGGGCCGAAGCGCCGCGCCCCGTCCTGCATCTCCTCGATCAGGTTCATCATCGTCGGATAGGTCGAGAGGAACACCCGGGCGCCGGTGTGGTCGTTCTTCCGCGGATCGTGCCGCTCCAGCAGGTTTGCGCTCGGCGCCGTGGGCAGGTGCGCCTTGAAGACGCCGTGCGCCTGCCGCACCAGCGCCACGCGGTCGGCGAGGAACAGCACCCGCCGCACCCAGTTCGCCCGCATCAGCTGGTCGACGAGCGCGACAACCGTCCGCGTCTTGCCCGACCCGGTGGCCATGACGAGCAGCGCCTTGCGCTGCGCGTCCCGCTCGAAGCTCTCGCCAACCCGGCGGATCGCCCGCGCCTGGTAGAAGCGGCCGGCGATCGCTCCATCTACCTCCACGTCATCGAGCGTCCTCCGGCTGCCGCGCCGCTGGTGCAGCAACTCCAGCTCGTCCTTCTTCAGGAACCCCTGCACCGGGCGCGGCGGATACATCGCGTCGTCCCAGAACCAGTGCTCGTAGCCGTTCGTGTAGAAGATCAGCGGCCGGCGCCCGAACTGCGCTTCGAGGCAGTCGGCGTAGAGCTTCGCCTGCTGCTGGCCGACCTGGGCGTCCCGTCGGGTCCGCT
>NZ_CALAGI010000070.1 GCF_937891315.1 uncultured Amaricoccus sp.
CGGCGGGGCCGGCTCCACCGGCCCGGCGCGGCGGAAGGGGTCGGCGAAGAGCCCGAGTCGTGCCTTCAGTGTGAGGACGCGGGCGACGGCGGTGTCGATCTCGGCCAGCGTCACCAACCCGCGGTCGAGCGCCACCGGCAGGCCGTCGCGATAGGCACGCGACATCATGTCGATATCGACCCCGGCCCGGAGGGCCAGCGTCGCCGCCTCGGCGGTATCGGCGGCGACACCGTGCCGCGTCAGTTCGGCGATGGCGTTGTAGTCGCTGATCACCACGCCGTCGAAGCCCCAGTCGGTGCGCAAGGTGTCGGTGAGCAGCGCCCGGTTCGCCGTCAGCGGCACACCCGCGAGGTCGGTGAAGGCGGGCATCAGCGCCAGAGCGCCGGCATCGATCGCCGCGCGGAATGGCGGCAGGTAGATTTCCGCGAGGGCGCGCTCGGAGATATCGACCGCGGCGTAGTCGCGGCCGGCGGCGCTGGCGCCGTAGGCCGCGAAATGTTTCGGCGTGGCGGCGAGGCCGGAGCCTTGGTATCCGCGCACCTTGGCGGTGGCGAAACGGTCGGCGACGCAAGGATCCTCACCCGGGCCTTCGGCGATCCGGCCCCAGCGTGGATCGCGAGCGACGTCGAGCATCGGCGCGAAGGTGAGATCGACGCCGGCGGCGATGGCCTCCACCGCGGCGGCGCGGGCGGTCTCCTCCCAGAGCGCGGGGTCGAAGGCGGCGGCCTCGGCCAGCGGGATCGGGAAGATGGTGCGAAAGCCATGCAGGATGTCGAGCGCGAAGAAGAGCGGAATGCCGAGCCGGGTCTCCTCGACCGCGATCCTCTGCGCCGCGCGGATCGCCTCGCGGCCCCAAAGATTGAAGAGGCTGCCGACGCGGCCCGCGCGCAGTTCGCCCGAGACGTCGCCGGCCACCGTCGGGCCGGTGACGGCATAGTCGGCCGACAGCATGGCAAGCTGGCCGAGCTTTTCCTCCAGCGTCATCTCGGCGACGAGCAACGCGGTGTCGGCCGCGGGCGCGATCCGCGTCAGGCCGGCGCCGGCGGCGAGCAGGCCGAGGAAGGTCCGGCGCCGCATCAGAGCGGGCGACAGGTGAAGCCGGTGAAATCGCCGTCAAAGCGATTCACGTCGGTGTAGATCAGCCAGAACCGGCCGTCGGCGTGGGAGAGGCACGGCGTCCAGACCCCGCGGTCGTCGGGCTCGCCGCGGAGGTCGAGTCGGGAGGCGCGGGTCAGCGGGCGGGTGACCGGGCGCCAGTTCACCAGATCGCGCGAATGGTGGATCTGAACCCCGGGATACCATTCGAAGGTCGAGGTCGCGATGTCGTAGTCGCTTCCGACCCGGCAGATCGACGGGTCGGAATTGAAGCCCCTGAGGATCGGGTCGCGGATCATGTCATTCCACCGGCTTCGCCGAAGCTGGCTCCGGCCTCACAAGGAAAACGGGCTCTCGCGCCGGATTTCCCCGCCCGTCCTCGCGCCTCGACACGTCGGCGCGCGCCGGGCGCGCACGGCTTGCCAGCGTGGGATGGGATGCGTAGGGTCGCGGCGGCGGGGAGGCGCGCGATGGTTCGGTTCTTGGCGTTGACTGTGGTGGAACTGGCGGCGAGCGCCATCGGGCTGATCGTGGCGGCCTGGCTGCTGTCCGGGGTGGTGCTCAGCGTCTCGGGCTTTTTCGTCGCGGTGGCGGTGTTCACGGCCGCGAAGATCATCCTGGGACCCTTCATCTTCAAGTTGTCCTTTCGCCATGCCCGGGCGCTGACCGGCGGCATAGCGCTGGTGACGACATTTGTCAGCCTGTTGGTGACGACCTGGCTGACCAGCGGACTCGCCATCACCGGAGCCACGACCTGGGTGATCGCGACGCTGGTGGTATGGCTGTTCTCGGTCATCGCAACCCTCGTCCTGCCGCTCGTCATCTTCAAGAAGGTGCTGGCCCGGCGCGACTCCGGCCCGATGCTGCCGCCGTCCCGTTAGAGCGGAAACCGACCCGGTTGCACCGGGTCGCCCGCTCCAGAGTCTTGAATTTGCGCGATGTCTTGACCACCGGACGATTCCGTCCGGTTGGACATTGCTCTAGGTGCCCGGGACCGGCCGCCGTCACCGCTGAATGAGCAGGGCGCGGGCCTCGTCGGGGTCGAGGGGCGCCGGGCGCTCGCAGATGGTGATCATGTCGACGAACTCGCCGGTTTCGCCCGAACGCAGGACCGCGCGCATCACATCGACACCATGCAGGGCGCGGTCGAGCGCGCAGCGGGCATCGCGGCCTTGCAGGATCGCCTGTGCCATGTCGGCGAGTCCGGCGGTCCGGTAGTTGGCGAAGTCGCCGTTCGGCCGATGATCGTTCGGGACACCGAACGGATGGTCCCAGGGGCTGGCCTCGGCGATCACGCCGTCGCGTCCGGCGATCTCGACCGTGCCGCCGAACCAGTTCGGATCGGGCACGAAGAGCGAGCCTTCGGTGCCGTAGAGCTCGATCGGGCCGTGGCGGTGCGCCCAGACATCCCAACTGCTCGACAGCGTGATGGTGGCACCGGAATGGAACAGCAGGAGAGCGTGGATATTGGTCGGCGTCCTGACCGGGATCGCCTCGCCCTGGCGCGGGCCTTCGGTCAGGATGGCGCGGGTCGGCGTCGCCGAGGAGGTGAGGGCGGCGACGCGCTTCACCGGGCCGATGAGGTTGATGAGATCGGCGATATAGTAGGGGCCGAGATCGAACATCGGCCCGCCGCCCGGCAGGAAGAAGAAATCCGGGTTCGGATGCCAGTGCTCCATGCCGTGGCTCATCACGTGGGCGGTACCGGAGGTGACGGTGCCGATCGCGCCCTCGTCGATCAACGCGCGGGCCCGCTGATGCGCGCCGCCGAGGAAGGTGTCGGGCGCGCAGCCGACGCGGCGGCCGACGCGCCCGGCAATCGCGCGGAGCTCCAGCCCCTGCTCGATGGTCAGCGCCAGCGGCTTTTCGGAATAGACATGCTTGCCGGCCTCGAGCCCGGCTTTCGTCACCGCGAAATGCGCGTCCGGCACGGTGAGGTTGATCACCATGTCGATGTCGGGATTGTCGAGCAGCGCGTCCGCGGTCTGCGGCTTCACCCCGAATTCGCGTGCGCGAGCCTTGGCCGCCGCCGGGTTCACGTCGGCGCAGGCGCGTACTTCCAGACCGCGGAAGAGCGGTGCGAGCTTGAAATAGGTGGCCGAGATATTGCCGCAGCCGATGATGCCGATGCCGAGCGCGCGGGTCATGTTGGTCTCCGGGAAAGTCGTGTCAGAGGGTCTTGGCGCAGGCGATCGAGCGCTCGGCGAAGCGCGCGTCATCCTTGGGATTGTCGTGCTCCAGGACGAAATGCTTGACTGGCGTCTTGGTCAGCGCGGCCATCAGCCTCTTCCAGTCAACCGTGCCCTGGCCGAGATCGGCCCATCCGTCTTCGTCGGTGTTCTCGCCCGGCGCGGCGATGTCCTTCATGTGCACCGAGGTGATCCGGTCGCCGAGCGCGGCGATCCAGCGCAGCGGATCGCCGCCGCCCTTGACCACCCAGGCGATATCGGCCTCCCATTCGAGGTCGGGGCCGCCCTCGAAGATCGCGACCAGCGGAATGGTCCCGTCGGCGAGCGGCTGGAGCTCGAAATCGTGGTTGTGCCAGCCGAAGCCGAGGCCGGCGTCGCGATAGGGCTGGCCGGCCGCGGCGAGGCGCTGGCCGAGTTCGGCATAGCCCGCGCCGGTGGTCGGGCGCTGGTCCGGCGGGAGATAGGGGCAGTAGATGGTCTCGACGCCGAGCGCCTCGGCGATCGCGAGCACACCGGGTATGTCCTGCTCCAGCATGTCGATGGAGAAATGACCGGTCGGCATGGTGAGGTTGGTCGATCCGAGATTGGCCTTCAGTTCCCGGATCTTGTCGGCGTCGGCATAGAGCGCGCCATAGCCTTCGACGGACTTGTAGCCCGCGCGCGACAGCATCGCCAGCGTGTCGGAGAGCGGCGGGAAGTTGCGCGAGCTGTAGAGCTGGTAGGAAAAGTCGGGCATCGCGGGGGTCTCCGGTGTCAGGCGGTGAGAGGTCGAGCATGGGTCAGAGGCGCTGTTCGGTCTCGCGGTCGAAGAGCGAGGCCTTGGTGATGTCGAAGGTGACGCTGACCGGCTGGCCGCGGGCGAAGCCGTGGTCGGCGGTGGCGCGGGCCGAGAGCGGCTGGCCGGCGAGGCTCAGCCAGAGCAGGCTGTCGGAACCCATTGGCTCGTCGATGTCGATGACGGCGGGGGTGCCGGCCGACCGGTCGGCATGGATGATGACATGCTCGGGGCGGATGCCGAGGATCACCTCGCGGCCCGGGGCTGGCAGACCGCCGTCGTAGCCCGCGAGGGGTATGGTGACGCCACCATCCAGTGCGACGGCCCAGCCCTCGACGCCGCGACCCTTCAGCATCGTCATGGCGGGGGAGCCGATGAAGCCGGCGACGAAGAGGTTCGAGGGCTTGTTGTAGATGGTCTTCGGGTCGGCGAGCTGCTGGATGTAGCCGCCGCGCATCACCGCGACGCGGTCGGCGAGGGTCAGGGCCTCGATCTGGTCGTGGGTGACGTAGATCATCGTGTTGGCGAGCCGCTGGTGCAGGCGCTTGATCTCGACGCGGAGCTCGGAGCGGAGCTTGGCGTCGAGGTTGGAGAGCGGCTCGTCGAAGAGGAAGACGTCGACATCGCGGACGAGCGCGCGGCCGATGGCGACGCGCTGGCGCTGGCCGCCGGAGAGGGCGGCGGGCTTGCGGTCGAGGAGGGGCTCGATCTGAAGGATCCCGGCGGCGCGGGCGATGCGTTGGTCGATCTCGGCCTTCGGTAGTCCGGCGTTCTTCAGGCCAAAGGAGAGGTTCCCGCGCACGGTCATCCGCGGGTAAAGAGCGTAGGACTGGAAGACCATGCCGATGCCGCGGTCCTTGGGCTCCTCCCAGGTGACGTTTTTGCCCTTGATCCAGATCTGGCCGTCGGTGATGTCGAGGAGGCCGGCGATGCAGTTGAGCAGCGTGGACTTGCCGCAGCCCGAGGGACCGAGCAGGACGATGAACTCGCCCTCGGCGATGTCGAGGTTGAGCTTCGCCAGGATGTCGAGCGCGCCGTACGACAGGCGGAGGTCGCGAATGGCGACGCTGGGCGACGTGGTCATGATGTTCATTGTCACCCCTTTACGGCGCCGGCCGCGATACCGCGCACGAAGAACCTGCCTGAGACGAAGTAGATGAAGAGCGGCACCAGGCCGGTGATGATGGTCGCGGCCATGTTGACGTTGTATTCCTTCACGCCCTGCACCGAGTTGACGATGTTGTTGAGTTGAACCGTCATCGGATAGGTGCCCGGCTTGGTGTAGACGACGCCGAACAGGAAGTCGTTCCAGATGCCGGTGACTTGCAGGATGATCGCGACGACGAAGATCGGCAGCGCCATCGGCAGCATGATCTTGAAATAGATCCCCCAGAAGCCGGCGCCGTCGACGCGCGCCGCCTTGAACAACTCCTCCGGGACTGAGCTGAAGTAGTTGCGGAAAAGCAGCGTTAGGATCGGCATTCCGAAGATGGTATGGACGATGACGAGGCCGGTCAGCGAGCCGTAGAGACCGATCTCGCGCAGCATGATGACGAGCGGGTACAGCATCACCTGATAGGGGATGAAGGCGCCGAAGATCAGGATGGCGAAGAACGTGTTCGCGCCCCTGAAGCGCCAGTTGGCCAGCGCATAGCCGTTCACGCTGGCGATGGCGATCGACAGCACGACCGAAGGCACGGTGATGCGCACGGAGTTCCAGAAGCCGCGGCTGAGCCCGTCGCAATTGAGGCCGGTGCAGGCCTCGGCCCAGGCTTTCACCCACGGCTGAAAGGTGATCTCCATCGGCGGTGAGAAGATGTTGCCGAGACGGATCTCCGGCATGCCCTTTAGCGAAGTCACCACCATCACATAGAGCGGCAGCAGGTAGTAGAGCGCCACCACGACCAGCGTGCCGTAGAGCATGATGTTGCGCCGGGACAGGGCGGGCTTCGGGCGGGCGCCGCGCGGCCCGACGTGCGTGGCGGCGGGGGGCGTGGCGGAGAGGATTGGGTCAGCCACGACGCTTGCCCCCGAATTCGAGAAAGGCCCAGGGGATGATGATGATCGCCACGGTGACGAGCATCATCGTCGAGGCGGCGAAACCCTGGCCGAGGTTCTGAGCGCGGAACATGAATTCGTAGACGTATTTCGCCGGCACCTCGGAGGCGTTGCCGGGACCGCCGCCGGTCATGGCGACGACGAGGTCGTAGAGCTTGACGATACCCGACATCACGATGACGAGCGTGGTGATGAAGACCGGGCGCATCATCGGGATGACGACGAAGAGGTAGGTCTTCCAGGTCGGGATGCCGTCGACGCGCGTCGCCTTCCAGATGTCCTCGTCTATGCCGCGCAGGCCCGCGAGCATCAGGCACATGATGAGGCCCGTGCCTTGCCAGAGACCGGCGATGACGATGCCGAACATTACCAGATTGGCGTTGTAGAGCGGGTCGAAGGTGAAGCCGGTCCAGCCAAGTCCGCGGAGGACGTTCTGGATGCCGAAATCGGGGTTCAGGACCCACTGCCAGACGAGGCCGGTGACGATGAAGGAAAGGGCGAAGGGATAGAGGAAGATCGAGCGGAAGGTATTCTCGAACCGGATCTTCTGGTCAAGCAGCGCGGCGAGGACGAAACCGACGACGAAGGAAAAGACGAGGGTCAGGACCGCGTAGAAGGCGAGGTTCTCGATCGAGACGATCCAGCGCGGGGTCGACCAGAGACGGCGATACTGGTCCAGTCCGACGAATTCGAGGCGGGGTAGCAGCTTGGAGTTGGTGAAGGAGTAGAGGACGGTCCAGAGCGTGCCGCCGAGGAAGACGCAGACCGAAGTCACCACCATCGGGATCGAGGCGATCTTCGCGCTCAAATTCCTGAAAACCCGGATCGGCCGCTGTCGCGGCATCGCGTCACCCCCAAATTTCGTCGGAGAAGGACCGTCCCCGCGGCGGGGCCGGCCGGTTCGGGTCAGTCGGCGCTCTCGATCAGCGCCGCGAAGCGCGTCTGCGCGTCGGCCGGCGTCATGGTGCTGGAGAAGAACTCGCTCATGAGGTCGTTGATCTGGGTGGTAGTGTCGGGGCTGATGAGTTCGTCGGTGCTTTTCAGCACATTGCCGGCCTTGAGGATCTCAAGCCCCTTCTTCATGCAGTCGTTGGCCGCCGACAGGTCGATGTCGCCGCGGACCGGCAGCGAGCCTTTCTTCAGGTTGAAGGCGACCTGGGTTTCCGGCGAGAGCATGACCTCGGCCAGCACTTCCTGCGCCTTGGACTTCTCCGGGTCTTCGAGCTTGGGGAAATAGAAGGCGTCGCCGCCGGTGGTGATGAACTGGGCCTCGCCGAGGCCCGGCAGGCAGGCATAGTCGGTGCCGGCGGTCTTGCCGGCGACCTGGAACTCGCCCTGCGCCCAGTCGCCCATGATCTGGCCGCCGGCCTTGCCCGAGATCACCATGGCGGTGGCCTCGTTCCAGTTCTGCACGTTCGAGCCCTTGGAGATGGCGCGGGCGTCGCCGAGGGCGGCGAAGATCTTCGCCACGTCGGCGCCGCCGGCGATTTCGGCGTCCTTCTGGTCGTAGACGGCGAGATAGAGATCCTTGCCGCCGAGGCCGAGCAGCAGCTGGTTGAAGACGCCTGACATCTGCCACGACTGCTGGCCCACGGCGAGTGCCACCTTGCCCGCCTTCTCCAGCGCCGGCGCGGCGGTGACGAACTCGGTCCAGTTCGACGGGACCGGAACGCCGGCGTCGGCGAAGGCCTGGTTGGAGAGCCAGAGCCACTGCCACGAGTGGATATTGACCGGGATGCAGTAGATATGCCCGTCGAGCGTGCAGGAATCGAGTAGGGACGGCGGGTTGACAACGTCCCGCCAGTGTTCGGCCTCGGCCACCGAGTCGAGGTCGCGCATCAGGCCCGAGGCGACCAGTTCCTCGGCCTGGCGGCCATGGTTGAACTGGGTGGCGCCCATCGGGTCGCCACCGGTGATGCGGCTGACCATGATCGGCCGCGCGGTGTCGCCCGCGCCGGCGATGGCGCCGTCCACCCACTTGTTGCCGGTGGCGTCGAAAGCCTTGGCGAATTCGGCGACCGCCGCCGCCTCTCCTCCCGAAGTCCACCAGTGGGTGACTTCGAGGTCGGTCGCCTGGGCCGCGCCGAACGGCAATGCGACGGTTGCCGCCAGGGCGGCGGCCGAGGTCCGGATTCTCATGAAGATTCCCCCCATTTTTCTATATCGTTGTAGATTGATGGTAGCTGTGGCAACCGAGAAAGGCAACGAGCGAATCCTGTGCCGCCAGTCGCATCCCGCGTCGCGGGTTTCCAGGCGAGCAATTAGTTATATATATTGATAATTAACAAGGAAGAACACCGCCTGCATTCGGGGCCGCCGCCCAGCTCGACTCGCTCCGGCCTGCCCGCGGTCGGCGGAATCGCGCGGAACTTGAAAACACTGTAACGTTGCAGTAAATTCGCGCAAGAAGAGCCAGGACAGATGGGGCGCCGCCCGCGTTCGCGCCCGGCGGCTGGCAGGGAGAGCGGGTTGGACAAGGTCGAGCGGGATATCCTTGTCGAGCCGGGGCCGCGCCCGACGCTGAAGACCATCGCCTATATCACCGGACTCGGGGTGACGACGGTGTCGCGCGCGCTGAATGACGCGCCCGACATCGGTCAGGCCACCAAGAACCGTGTGCGGCTGGTGGCGAAACAAATCGGCTATCGGCCGAACCGCGCCGGAGTGCGGCTCCGAACCGGCAAGACCAATGTCATCAGCCTGATCCTGTCGGTCGAGACCGAAGTTCTGGGCCTTACCGCGCAGGTGGTCTCCGGCCTCACGGAATATCTCGCAGGTTCGCCCTACCACCTGATCGTGACGCCCTACAGCCGGCGCAGCGATCCGCTGGAGCCGGTGCGCTACATCGTCGAGACGGGCTCGGCCGACGGCATCGTCTTCTCGCGGACCGAACCCGAGGACGCGCGGGTGCGCTATCTTCACGCCCGCGGCTTTCCCTTCGCCAGCCATGGCCGTACCGAGATGGATATCGTCCATCCCTATTTCGACTTCGACAACGCCGCCTATGCCCGGATCGCTGTCGAGCGTCTGCGGGCGCGGGGCCGTGAGCGGCTGGCGCTCCTGCCGCCGCCGGCGCATCTCACCTTCGCGCGGCACATGACGGCCGGGTTCGTCGAGGCCATCGAGCGGCACGATCTCGTCGAGATCCCGATGCATGGCGTCACCCTCGACAGCCCGCCAGAGGCGATCACCGTCGAGGTCGGCCGGCTGATGACCGCGCGCCGCCGCCCCGACGGCCTCGTCTGCGGCAGCGCCTCGGCGGCGATCGCGGCGATCTCCGCCGCCGAGGACGCGGGCCTCATCATCGGCCGCGACTTCGACGTGGTGGTCAAGGAATCCTTCAACCTCATGCGGCGCTTCCGCGGCGAGATCGAGGTGGTGCACGAGGATTTCCACGCCGCCGGCCTCGGATTGGCCGAGACGGTGGTCCGCGCCATCGAGGGCGCCCCGGCGGAAAGCCTGCGGTTCGTCGACGTGCCAAGTTCGTGACAAATCGGTCACGGCAGGTTGCGGCGCGACCGCGTGGCCTTTAAGGAACGGCGAGCGGTTCCAGAGGGTTCCGGGAGAGTCCGGTCGCCGGGCGTCGGTCGAGCCGCGCACGCGCGGCCCTCCGTGCGTCGGCGGCGCGCCAAGGAGGCTGAGATGTCGGGGCCGACCCCCTACGCCGAGTTGACGGCCCATCTGCGCGGCATCGCCGCGCTCGACCAGGTGTCGGGCCTGCTGATGTGGGATCAGGAAACCCAGATGCCGATCAAGGGCGCCGCGCAGCGCGCCGAGCAGAACGCGGCGGTGGCCTCCGCCCGGCACGCGCTCGCCGGGGCGCCGGCGCTGGCGGACTGGATCGCCGAGCTGGCATCGGCCGATCTCGATCCGGCGGCGGCGGTCAATGTCGCGGAGGCGGCGCGCATCCACCGCCGCGCGACGCGCTTGCCCGTCACCCTCGCGGCCGATCTCGCGCGGGTGACGGCGGAGGCGTTCTCGGTCTGGCAGATGGCGCGGGCGGCGGGCACATATGCCGATTTCGCGCCGATCCTCGGCCGGATCGTGGCGCTGAAGCGGGCTGAGGCGGCCTGTCTCGCCGAGTCGGGCCAGAGCGCGTATGACGCGCTCCTCGCCGATTTCGAGCCCGGGATGACCAGCGAGGAGCTGGCGCTGATCTTCGGTCGTCTGCGCCCTGGCCTGACCAGCCTGCGCGAACGCATCGCCGAATCGGGCTGGAGCATGCCGCGGTTTGTCGGTGGTTTCGGCAAGGCGGGTCAGGTCGCGCTGGCGCGGCGGCTTGGCGATGTCTTCGGCTATGATTGGGACGCCGGGAGGCTCGACCTCGCGACGCATCCCTCCTCCTCCGGCTCGAACGGCGACGTGCGGATCACCACGCGGGTCAACGAGGGCGATCCGCGCGAATGCGTCTATTCGACCGTGCATGAGCTCGGCCACGCGCTTTACGAGCAGGGCCTCGACCCGGAGCAGGCGATGCTGCCGGCCGGCATGGCCGCATCGATGGGGGTGCACGAAAGCCAGTCGCGGCTGTTCGAGAATCAACTCGGCCGCAGCCGGGCGTTCTGCGAATGGCTGGTGCTGGCGCTCGGCGCGCAATTCGGCGCGACCGGCGTCGATATGCCGGAATCGCTCTACGCGGCGGTGAACGCGGTCGAAACCGGCTTCATCCGCACCGAGGCGGACGAGGTGCACTACAACCTGCATGTGATGCTGCGCTTCGATCTCGAGCGGGCGCTGGTCGCCGGGGACCTGGAGGTCGGCGATCTCGAAATGGCCTGGAACGACCGGTTCCTCGCTGATTTCGGGCTGGAGGTGCCGGCCCCCCGGCTCGGTGTGCTGCAGGACGTGCATTGGTCGGCGGGCCTGTTCGGCTATTTTCCGACCTATTCGCTGGGCAATATCTATTCGGCGGAATTGCACGTCGCGCTTGGCCGGGCGGTTCCCGATCTCGATGAACTGCTGGCGATCGGGGAGCTTCGCCCCGCGATCGATTGGCTGCGCGAGAATATCCACCGCAAGGGCCGCCTCCTCGCCCCCCGGGCGCTGATCGCCGAGGCTTGCGGCCATGAGCCAACCGAGGCCGCGCTTCTCGAATATCTGGAACGCAAGTACGGGGCGCTCTACCGGCTTTGACGACCGGTTTCCCGGCGATCCGCCGTGACTTGGGCCAGGTCCGGACTCGACCGGGCCGGTACGATCACGCGTGTATTTAGGCGATGCCGGCGGGGCGGCGAGTGACTGGCCAGCCCGAAGCCGGCCCCCACCGGCCAAGGAGGGATAGTACCCGCCGACCGCGATCGCTCGTCACAGGTCGCGCGGGGTCAATAAGTGCGGATCAGTCCGACGAGCTTGCCCTGAACGCGGACCTGATGGTCCTGGTAGAGGCGGGTCTCGTAGGCCGGGTTCGCGGCTTCGAGCGCGACGGTGGTGCCTCGGCGGCGGAAGGTCTTCAGCGTTGCCTCCTCGCCCTCGATCAGGGCGACGACGATGTCGCCGTTGTTCGCGGTCGACTGCTCCTGGATCACGACGATGTCGCCGCTGTTGATCCCGGCCTCGATCATCGAGTCGCCCTTCACCTCCAGCGCATAGTGCCGGCCGCTGCTCGCCAGCATCGAGGCGGGCACGGCGATGTTGCGCGAAACCTGCTGGATCGCCTCGATCGGGGTGCCGGCGGCGATCCGGCCCATCACAGGCAGCTCGATCGAGCCGACCTCGACATGCAGCGCGGCGGCGGGACGTTCCGGTCGGCCGCCGTCGATCACGGCTGGCTGGAAGCCGGCGCCGCCGCTTTCCAGCGTTTCAGGCAGTTTCACAATCTCGATCGCGCGGGCACGATGCGCGAGGCGGCGGATGAAGCCCCGCTCCTCCAGCGCGGTGATGAGCCGATGGATCCCGGATTTGGAGCGCAGATCCAGCGCTTCCTTCATCTCGTCGAACGAGGGGGGGACGCCATCCTTCTGGAGCCGATTGTGAATGAAATGCAACAGGTCATATTGCTTGCGCGTCAGCATTTCCCGGGCTCCCGATCGGTACCGCTGGGCTATGTTCTAGTAACGTTCATGTTTTGTGTCAAGGTTTATTCCGGCAATGCAATCATGGGTTTAGCTAAACCAGGAAAATTCAACCGTGTCGCCAATCCGTCGCGCGGGGTCGCCGGGAGGGCGCATGACCAGCGCGTTGGCGGCGGCGAGCTCGGTCAGGAGCGAACTGTCCTGCCGGGCGAGCACGTGACAGCGCCGGCCGTCGGCTTCCTCGGTGACACGGGCGCGCATGAAATGCGCTCGGGGACCGTTCGGCGTCAGCGCCGTGTCGAGACGGCCGCGCAGAAGCGGCGGCAAGCCGGCCGGTAGGCCAAGCATCGCCGCGACGGCCGGAACGAGGAACAGATGGCCACAGATCATCGCGGAGACGGGGTTGCCCGGCAGGCCGACCAGCGGCGTGCCGCGCAACCGACCGGCCATCAGCGGCTTGCCGGGCCGCATGGCTATTCGGTGGAATTCGAGCGCCAGCCCCTCGGCCAGCGCCGTCGCGCGCACGAGGTCGAGGTCGCCGACCGAGGCGCCGCCGAGCGTCACGATGAGGTCGGCGCCCTCGGCGAGGTCGAAGGCGGCGGTCAGGCTCCTGGCGGTGTCACGGGCGATCGGCAGGATCCGCGCCTCGGCGCCCGCCGCGTCGAGCATCGCCTTCAGCCCGTAGCTGGTGGAGCAGACGATCTGGTCAGGCCCCGGCTCCTCGCCCGGCGTCACCAGTTCGTCCCCAGTCGGGATCAGCGCGACCACGGGACGCCGCCGCGTCGCGACCCGCCCGGCATTCATCGCGGCGAGCAGCGCCATTTCGGCCGGGCCGATCCGAAGCGGCGCGGCGAGGCACGCCCCGGCGGCGAAATCGGCGGCGGCGGCGCGGATGTTCGGGCCCCGGTCGGACGCCGCGCGCACGAGAATCCAGTCGCCGTCGCGCTCGACATCCTCCTGGATCAGCACGGTATCGGCGCCCTCGGGGACCGGCGCGCCGGTCAGGATGCGAACGGCCTCGCCGGGTTCGACCTGGCCCTCGAAACGCGCACCGGCATGGGCCGCGCCGACGACCGCGAGCCGCGCGCCTTGCACCAGATCGGCCCACTGGATCGCATAGCCGTCCATCGCCGAGGCGGCGAAGGGCGGCTGCGCCCGCGTCGCCACCACGTCACGGGCGAGGACGCGTCCCGCCGCCGCCGCCAGGGGTACTTCCTCGATATCGAGCGGGGCGAAGAGCGCGATCAGCCGCGCATGCGCGTCGGTGACGCTGAGAAGGTCGGTCATCGTGGGATTCGTCCGGGAAAAACGGTCATTCACAAAAAGCGATCATGGCGAGACATGGCGCCCCGACGCGCCGCCGTCCTTCAACACCACCCGGATGCCACCGATCACCATGCCGCGATCGACCGCCTTCAGCATGTCATAGACGGTCAACGCCGCCACCGAGACGGCGGTCAATGCCTCCATCTCGACGCCGGTCGGGCCGGTGGTGCGGACCCGCGCCTCGATCTCGACCCGACCTTCGCCGGGAGTGAGATCGACGCCGACCTTGGTCAGCGCCAGCGGGTGGCAGAGCGGGATCAGGTCGGCGGTGCGCTTGGCCGCCATGATGCCGGCGAGGCGCGCGACGCCAAGCACGTCGCCCTTGGCCGCGCCGCCATCGCCGAGCAGCGTCAGCGTCGCGGGAGCCATCTCGACCCAACCACGCGCCACCGCCTCCCGCGGGGTGGCGGGCTTTTCCGAGACATCGACCATACTCGCCGCGCCGGTCGCGTCGAAATGCGTCAGCCGCGTTCCGGAAGACATCAGCCGGCTTCCGGCGTCCAGGGGCCGCGGAGCAGCTCGCGGGTCGCGGCCTCGACGTTTTCCTCGCGCATCAGCGTCTCGCCGATCAGGAAGCAGCGCACCCCGAAGCTCGCCAGCTGCGCCAGATCCTTGCGGTTGCCAAGGCCGGATTCCGAGATGATCAGGCGGTCGGCCGGGACGCCGCGCGCCAGTTTGCGCGTTACCGTGATATCGGTCTCGAAGGTGCGCAGATCGCGGTTGTTGATGCCGACGAGCGATGATTTCAGCAGCTTCGCCCGGTCGATTTCCTCGGCGTCGTGGGTCTCGATCAGCGTGTCCATGCCCCAGGCGATCGCGGCGTCCTCGATCTCGGCGGCCTGGCTGTCCGACACGGTCGCAAGGATGATCAGCACGCAATCGGCGCCGAGCGCGCGGGATTCCACGACCTGATAGGGATCGTAGATGAAGTCCTTGCGCAGGACCGGCAGGCCGGAGGCGGCGCGCGCCATGCCGATATAGCTGTCGTCGCCCTGAAAGCTCGGCCCGTCGGTCAGCACGCTGAGACAGGCGGCGCCGCCCTTCTCATAGGCCACGGCCAGCGCGGCGGGATCGAAGTCGGCGCGGATCAGGCCCTTGGACGGGCTCGCCTTCTTGATCTCGGCGATCAGGCCATAGCCGCCGGTCGAGATCTGCGCGGTCAGCGCGTCGGCGAAGGGCCGCACCGGCCCCGCGCTCCGCGCCAGCGCCTCGATCTCGGACAGGGGATGGGCTTCCTTGCGCGTCGCGACATCGACCAGCTTGTAGGCCTTGATCTCGTCCAGGATGCTCATTTCGCCCGCCCTTCGTCCGCCGCGGTGGTAAGGGCGGCCAGATGCTCGGCCTTGGCCCGGGCGGCGCCGGAATCGATGCTCTTCCGGGCCAGCGCCACCCCGGAAGGCAGATCCTCGGCCCGCTCGGCCACCACCAGCGCCGCCGCGGCGTTAAGCAGCACCGCGTCGCGGTAGGCCGACGCCGCGCCGCCGAGCAGGGCACGCAGCGCGGCGGCGTTCTCGCTCGGCGCGCCGCCGGCGATCTCGGCGAAGGGACGCGTGGACAGGCCCGCGTCCTCGGGGCGCACGGTAAATTCGGTGATCTTGCCATCCCGGAGCTCGACGACATGCGTCTCGCCGGCGATCGAGATCTCGTCGGTGCCGTCCGCGCCATGCACGAGCCAGGCGCGGTCCGAGCCGAGTTCGCGCAGCGTCTCGGCCATGGGGCGGATCACGGCCCGCGAATAGGCGCCGGTCAGCTGCCGGCGCACGGCGGCGGGATTGGTCAACGGCCCGAGGATATTGAAGATCGTGCGGGTGCCGAGCTCGGCGCGGGCGGGCATGACATGACGCATCGCCGGATGATGCATCGGCGCCATCATGAAGCCGATCCCGGCCTCGCGCAGCGCGCGCTCCACCACCTCGGGGCCGACCATCACATGGACGCCGAGCTCGGTCAGAGCGTCGGCCGCGCCGGATTTCGAGGAAAGGTTGCGGTTGCCATGCTTGGCCACCACCACCCCGGCTCCGGCCACGACGAAGGCGGCGGCGGTCGAGATGTTGAGTGTGCCCTTGCCGTCACCGCCGGTGCCGACGATATCGACCGCGCCCTCCGGCGCCTGCACGCGCAGGCATTTGGCGCGCATCACGGCCGCCGCGGCGGCGAATTCCGCGACGGTCTCGCCCCTGGTCCGCAGGGCCATCAGAAAGCCGCCGATCTGCGCCGGGGTGGCGTCCCCCTCCATGATCGCGGCGAAGGCGGTTTCCGCCTGCTGGCGTGTCAGCGGCCCCTCGGCGGCGCGCGCGATCAGCGGCCTCAACCGGTCACTCATGCCGGCACGCGGGCGAGGTCGAGGAAGTTTCGCAGCAGGGCGTGGCCGTGTTCGGAGGCGATCGATTCCGGGTGGAACTGTACGCCGTGGATCGGGAGGGCGCGGTGCGCGAGGCCCATGATCGTGCCGTCGGCGAGTTCGGCCGTGACCTCGAGGCAGTCGGGCAGGCTGGGCCGATCGACGATAAGGCTATGATATCGCGTGGCATTGAACGGCGATGGCAGGCCGGCGAAGAGGCCCTTGCCGGTGTGCCGGATGCTGCCGAGCTTGCCATGCACGATCTCGCCGGCGCGCACCACCTCGCCGCCGAAGGCCTGGCCGATGGCCTGATGGCCGAGGCAGACGCCGATCAGCGGCGTGCGGGTCTCGGCGGCGGCGGCGATCAGCGGCAGGCAGACGCCGGCCTGGTCCGGGTCGCAGGGACCGGGCGAAAGCAGGATGGCATCAGGCCGCAGCGCCATGGCGGCGGCGGTGTCCAGCTCGTCGTTGCGCCGAACCGTCACCTCGGCGCCGAGAACCCCCAGATAGTGGTAGAGGTTGTAGGTGAAGCTGTCGTAGTTGTCGATCAGCAGCAACATTTCAGGGGTCTTTCCAAGGGCTTCTGGCGAGGGCTTCTGACCGGGTCTTTGGGGCTGGGCGGCTGTTCACGTGCGCGTTATACATGGCCCTTGTGGTCCGACGGGGTCAAGAGGCACCCGGCGGACGGGGACAAGGATTTCGCAGTGCGGATCGGGACGCGCCCGCGCGGGGCCGGATTCTGGAAGGGGCTGGTCGCCGGCATCCTCGTCTCGGCGCTCGTCGCGCTGCTGCTCGCCTATCTCTTTCCGCCAACGCGCTATCTCGCGCCGGACGTTCCCGCCGGGGGCGGCGCGGCGCCGGATGTTCCGGGCGCGCCGTCGGCGATCGTCAGGCCGCGCGCACCCGGGGCGGGCGGTGTGCTTCCCGACCCCGCGCGCGCGCCGCTGATCGCCACCCGCCCGGCGGCCGAACCGTCGCCCTTCGCGCCGGCCGCGGCGCCCGATTTCTTCCGGGACGCGCCCTCCGGGTCGCCGTCGCTGGTGCCGCGTTAAGGTTCGGCGTCGCGTCGAGCATCGCGATGAAAACCCGTCGAACCGACTGAAAGGCTTGCGTTTTTCGCGTATGAAATCCGTATGCGAAGCATATGAAAACCGTATGCATGTTTTCGGCGAAAGGTTAAGATGGAGAAGGTTTCGGGCGGATGGCCGAGGCCTGATCGGAATGGGCGAGCATTGGAAAGCGCGCCCCGGCTGATTTGGATGTCGCGGGACGACAAAGGCCGCTCCGTTCTTGATCGAAATACGAGAACCTGCTAACGTTCCTGCGATGTGAAGTCGGGCGTGCTCAATCGCAAGTTACTGAATTAAATCGAAATATTCGATAGGATCGCCCGTGTCGGCGCTGATCGAACGTATCGAGCCCGGGTCGATCGCCTATATCTCGATCACCCAATGGCTTCCGGCGATTTTCCTAGCGGTCGTGGGTGGATACTTTGCCAAGGTGGTATTGCCCATTGCTTTTGAGGAGTATTCCTACTCAAAGAAAAAAACTGAAAAGCGGATCGAGCATGCGGAAAAAATCTCATCAATTATGGGGTGCTACATAATTTGTTGGCGAAGGCTTATCCAGATTGCGGAACTAGAAGCGGATCGAGTGCTGGACGAGGATGAAGTTATAAGGAAGCTGGATTTTGTCAAGGAGAGGAATAGCAGCAAAGATGAATTGTATAGAGCGCTCTCGGTTTCTGTTTTCTACTTTCAAGAGAAATGTTGTGACGATCTAAACAAGTTCATTGAATGGGATGAGGAGCAATCCGCGAAGCGACTCGCTGATTTGCCGGCAATTTCGGAATGGCGAAAGTGGGAAGCCCGGATCTTGCTCGGTATGAGGGAGGATATCCGTGAAAGTCGTCGTTAAGGTTCTCCTGTTCCTTCTGGCGACACCCGGGACCGTCTGGGCTCAACGTCAGCTTGATTGTCCGGGGCCCGGTTGCCCCGGCCGACATTTGCCGAATATCCATGATGGCCCGGGCGGTTCGTCGCATGGCGCGGACCGTCCGGGTGGTGGCGGTGGCCCGTAC
>NZ_CALAGI010000071.1 GCF_937891315.1 uncultured Amaricoccus sp.
GGAGAGCGCGGCCGCCCGGGCCGAGGCGGAGGCCGAGCGACTGGAGGCCGAAACCGGCCTCGCGCCCGCCGACCTGTTGGCGGGGCTCGGGGTCGAGGTCGCGGCGATCGCGCCGGCGGCCGAGCTCGACGCGGAGGTCGCCCGACTGCGGCGCGTGCGCGACGGGCTCGGCGCGGTCAATCTCCGCGCGGAGGAGGATGCGAAGGAAATCCAGGCCGAGTTCGATCATCTGACGGCCGAGCGCGCGGATCTCGAGGAGGCGATCAAGAAACTGCGCCTCGGGATCGCCGGCCTGAACCGCGAGGGCAGGGGCCGGCTGCTCGCGGCCTTCGACACGGTGAACCGCAATTTCACCACGCTGTTCAAGCATCTGTTCGGCGGCGGCGAGGCCAGCCTCGTGCTGGTCGAAAGCGATGATCCGCTGGAGGCGGGGCTCGAGATCATGTGCCAGCCGCCGGGCAAGAAACTCTCCACCCTCTCCCTCTTGTCGGGCGGCGAGCAGACGCTGACCGCGCTCAGCCTGATCTTCGCGGTCTTCCTCGCCAACCCGTCGCCGATCTGCGTGCTCGACGAAGTGGACGCGCCGCTCGACGATGCGAATGTCGTCCGGTTCTGCGATCTGCTTGACGAGATGATCGAACGCACCGAGACGCGGTTCCTGGTCATCACCCACCACGCGGTCACCATGGGCCGGATGGACCGGCTCTATGGAGTCACCATGGCCGAGCCGGGGGTGAGCCAGCTGGTTTCGGTCGATCTCGCGGCGGCGGAGCGGATGGTCGAGCCGATCGGCTGAGGTCAGTTCTCGTCCCCGTTCGCGCCGAGGAGGCTTTCAAGATAGCGGTCGACCGCGTCGAGATCGACGCCGGCGAAGGCGCCGAAGCCCTGCATCCAGATGGAAGCGGCGTTCAGCCCGTCCGGGTCGAGGCGGCAGACCTTCTCGCGTCCAGCCCGCTCCTGCTCGACCAGCCCGGCGTCGGTCAGCGCCCGCAAATGCTTCGAGACCCCCGCGAGCGACATGTCGAACGGCCGCGCGAGGTCGCTGACACTATGCTCGCCGCCGAGCAGCGCGGTCAGCAGCGCCCGACGCGTCGGATCGGCGAGCGCGGCGAAGATCAGGTCGAGATCCGGCGCCTGTCTGGGCTTCATGACCCACGACATGCGAGGCAGTGTGGGGAAAGTCAACCGTCTGGTTGAGAAACCAGCGCGGAGGGCCGGTTCGTTTTTGTCGGTCCTGGCGCCGAGAATTTTTCGCAGGCGTTTTGCGGGCCCAAATGAAATCAGATGTTTAAACCGAAATGGAACGGATCACGTTCCCTTGACAGCGGGCGCGGCGTTCCTTTACGACCGAAGGCAAGGCAAAGGGGACGTGGGCCATGGATAAGGACCCGTTTCCGGAACGGCTAAAACGGCTCGAAAATCGGATCGCGGCCGCGAAGGCCGCCCGGGCGGAGCCGGAACGGGGGCAGAGCGAGTTTACCCAAGGGTCGCTCGCTTGGCGCATGGTCACGGAACTCGTGGCCGGCATGGGACTGGGGATCGCCGTCGGCTTCGGGCTTGACTGGCTCTTCGGAACCCGGCCCGTGTTTCTGGTGCTGTTCGCGCTCTTGGGTTTCGCGGCCGGCGTGCGCACCATGCTGCGCACGGCGGACGAGGTGAGACACGGACGGGCCGAGGGCGCGCTGATGCGGCCGGGAGCCGGGCCGGACAAGTCGGACCCGGCGGGTCGCGACGGGTTGGATGGGTCGGACCCTCGGGGTCGTGGCGAGAAGTAAGGGGGGACGATGTCCGGCGAGGCGCAAGAAGGCGGCAGCGGTTTCAACATCCACCCGATGGAGCAGTTCGAGCTCCGGCCGCTGTTTGGCGGGCACGATATCCATTGGTACACCATAACCAACGCGACGCTCTGGATGGCTCTGACCGTGGTGGCGGTCGGCCTCCTGATGGTGTTCGGCGCCCGGGGCCGCGCACTGGTGCCGTCGCGGGCGCAGTCGGCGGCCGAGGTCACCTACGGCTTCGTGCGCAAGATGGTCGAGGATGTCGCGGGGAAGCAGGGCGCGCCCTATTTTCCCTATGTTCTGACCATCTTCCTCTTCATCCTTTTCGCCAACCTGCTGGGGCTCATTCCCGGCGCCTTCGCCAGCACGGCGCAGTTCGCGGTGACCGGCCTGCTGGCCATCGCGGTCTTCGTCTCGGTGACGGTGATCGGTTTCGTCAAGCATGGCTCGCATTTCCTGAACCTGTTCTGGGTGTCGACCGCGCCGACCCTCGCCCTGCGCATCGTTCTGGCGGTGATCGAGGTCATCTCGTACTTCGTGCGGCCGGTCAGCCATTCGATCCGGCTTGGCGGCAACCTGATCGCCGGTCACGCGGTGCTGAAAGTGTTCGCGGGCTTCGCCGGGGCGCTCGGGATCGGGGCGATCGTGCCGATCTTCGCCATCACCGCCATGTACGGCCTGGAACTGCTGGTCGCGGTGATCCAGGCCTATGTCTTCGCCATCCTGACCTGTGTCTATCTCAACGATGCGCTGCATCCGGGACACTGACCGTCGGGTCTGAAACCAACGCCATTCCAATCCAAAGGGAGCACCATCATGGAAGGCAATATCGCTGAAATGGGCCAGTTCATCGGCGCCGGCATCGCCTGCATCGGCTGCGGCGGCGCGGGCATCGGCGTGGGCCATGTGGCGGGCAACTTCCTCGCCGGCGCGCTGCGCAACCCGGCGGCGGCGGGCGAGCAGACCGCGACGCTGTTCATCGGCATCGCCTTCGCCGAGGCGCTCGGCATCTTCTCGTTCCTCGTCGCCCTGCTCCTGATGTTCGCCGTCTGATTTCAGACGAGGCACGGAACGCCGCGCGGGATCCGCGCGGGGGCTCATTGGACGGAGTGAGAGATGGCAGGCGAAACGCTCGGCGAAGAAGCCCTGGCACATGCCGAATCCGGCATGCCGCAGCTGGATTTCGCGCATTACCCCAACATGATCTTCTGGTTGTTGGTCGCGCTGGTCGCCATCTACTATATCCTGGTCAAGGTCGCGGTGCCGCGGATCGGCGCGGTGCTCGCGGAGCGCAACGACGCGATTGCCAACGACATCGAGGAGGCGGCGCTGCTCAAGCGCCGCGCGGACGAGGCGGAGGTGGCCTACAACACCGCGCTCGCCCAGGCGCGGGACGAATCGCAGCGAATCGCGGCCGACACCAAGGCGCAGATCGGCAAGGAGCTCGCCACGCTGATGGCCAAGGCCGATGCCGAGATCGCCGCGAAAGCGGCGGAGTCCGAGAAGCGGATCCGCGAGATCCAGGAAAGCGCGACCAAGAGCGTCGAGGACGTCGCCCGGTCCACGGCGGCGGCGATCGTCGAGAGCTTCCTGCCCCAGGTGTTCGACGAGGACGCGGTTGCGGCGGCGGTCACGAACCGGATGAAGGGCTGAGCCGATGGATTTCCTGAACAATACCGAAATCGTCGTCGCGATCGGCTTTCTGATCTTCCTCGCCATTCTCGGCCGTTACCGCGTGCCGACGATGATCTTCGGCAAGCTCGACGAGCGGGCGGCGAAGATCAAGGCCGACCTGGCCGAGGCGCGGGCGCTGCGCGACGAGGCGCAGACCCTGCTCGCGAGCTACGAGCGGCGGCAGAAGGAAGTGAAGACGCAGGCCGAGGCGATCGTCGCGGCGGCCAAGGCCGATGCCGTGAGTTCGGCCGAGGCGGCGAAGGCGGAAATTCGTCGCTCGGTGGCGCGCCGGCTGAAGACCGCGACCGAGCAGATCGACGCGGCCGAGGCGGCGGCTATCCGGCAGATCAAGGATCGCGCGGTAAGCGTCGCGGTCGGCGCCGCCGGCGACGTGATCCGCGGCCGGGTCAAGGCCCAGGAAGCGAACGCGCTGATCGACGCATCGATCAGCGAAGTGGGCGCGAAGCTGCACTGACCCCCTGATTTTACTGTTGACCGGGCGGCGAGGGTGGAAGCCCTCGCCGCCGTCGGTTGTTGGCGCGGCGATGTCGTGCCTGGCGGGGCACGCGCGCCGCGCGGTGGCGTGACACCGGTGGCCGGGCGCGCGGGAATCGTTGACGGCTCGTCGCTTGAGGACAGTCGCTTGATCGCTCCATCGGAACAGGCTAGCCAAAAGCGAACGGTGGGAGGCGCGGGCGCATGAAATCGATCGAGGAGCGCAAGGAGAGGCTGACGGCGCGGCTGGAATATCTGAACGCCCGGCTGCATCGCATCGACCAGGAACTCGACGAGCCGGTCGAGCGGGGCGAGGAATCGATCGAGCGCGAGGATGACGAGGTGCTGGAGGATCTCGGCGCTTCGGGGCTGCAGGAGATCCGCATGATCGAGGCCGCGCTCGACCGGATCGAGCAGGGCACCTTTGGTGCCTGCGTGATCTGTGGCGAGGCGATCGCCGAGGCGCGGCTCGATGCCCTGCCGCAGACGCCGGTCTGCCGGGATTGCGCGACCTGAGCATTTCAGGGGACGCCTGAGCGCGCTTCCGCCGTCTGACCCGATCCGGAATTCCGGAAGCAGCGCGCCCCGTCGTCACGGGGAGCGCGGTCCCCGACGGCTCAGTTCGTCGGCGTGATGACGATCTCGACGCGGCGGTTGAGCGCCCGGCCCTCCGGAGTTTCGTTGCTGGCGATCGGCTGGTGATAGGAGCGGCCGATGGCGGTGACGCGCCAGGCGGGGACGCCGGAATTGATCAGCACGTCGGCGACGGCGCGGGCGCGGCGGTCGGACAGCGTCTGATTGTACGCGGTCGAGCCGGTGTCGTCGGTATGGCCGATCACCTGCACGGTGCTGTTCGGGTGGGCGAGCAGGTTCTGCGACACCGCGACGATGTTGTGGACATATTCCGGGCGAAGATCGGCGCTGGAACTGTCGAAGCTGATCGCCGCAGGTAGGTTCACCACCAGCTGCGCGCCGGTGTTGGTGACCGAGGCGCCGCTGCCGCCGAGCGACTGTTCAAGTGCGCGCTGCTGCGCGTCGAGTTCGTGGCCGATCAAGCCGCCGACGCCGGCCCCGACCGCGCCGCCGATGGCGGTGGAGCGCGCGTCGCCGCCGGCGATCATGCCGGTTACGGCGCCAGCGGTCGCGCCGAGGATGGCGCCGGTCTGGGTCCGGGTGCCGGGCGCGCTGGTGCAGGCCGAAAGCGCGGCGGCGAGGGCGGCGGCCGCGGTCAGGGTGCGGGCTGGTGTCATGGGTCTGTCTGCCTCGGGTTTCTTGCCGAGGCGCTGGTAGCACGCGGTCCGCGCGAGGGAAATGCCGCGTGAGGGCGCCGCCTCGGCCGGGACGGATGTCAGACGGCTTCGTCGAGGCGGGCGGATTCCCAGGCGAGCATGGCGCGCTTGACGCCAAGACCCCAGTGATAGCCGCCGAGGCCGCCGGCCTTGCGCAGGGCGCGGTGGCAAGGGATGAGCCAGCTGACCGGATTTCGGCCGACGGCGGTGCCGACCGCGCGCTGCGCGCTGGGATGACCAACGGCGACGGCGAGGTCGGAATAGGTGGTTACATGGCCGGTGGGCACGCGCAGCAACGCCTCCCAGACCTTGATCTGGAACGGCGCGCCGATCACATGCAGCGCCGTTTCGCCGCCACCGCCGAAGGCGGCCGTCACCCACGGTTCGAGCCGGTCCGCCGCCTCGAGATAGCGCGCCTTCGGCCAGCGGGCGGCGAGGTCGGCGAAGGCGGCCTCGCGTCCGGTCTCGGCGGCGAAGGCGAGGCCGCAGAGGCCGCGATCGGTGCCCATGGCGAGCGCTGGACCGAACGGGCTGTCGAACCAGCCCCAGGCGATGGTGAGGCCCGCGCCGCCGCGGGCGTATTCGCCGGGACTCATCGCCTCCCAGCGCAGGAAGAGATCATGCAGCCGTCCGCCACCGGACAGGCCCGAGGCATGGGCGGCGTCGAGCACGCTGTGCCGCTCGGCGAGCAGCCGCCGCGCATGATCGAGCGTCAGATACTGCTGGAACCGCTTGGGGCTGACCCCGACCCACTGGCTGAAGACCCGCTGGAAATGCGCGGGGCTGAGGCCGACACCGGCGGCCACCTCCTCGAGCGAGGCCTGTTCGGGCGCGCGGTCGGCGATCCGGTCGATGGCACGGGCGATGACGCCATAGTGGTAGGAGAGCGGTTCGGCGATGCTCTCGGCGGTTTCGGACATGGGCGGGCCCCTTCTCGGCTTTGTCCGAATCTCGGGCATCGGGCGCCGGCGCGCCACCCGGATCCTGCGCAAAGCTGGCGCTTGCACGGCTCCAGGGGGCATGCCAAGGGAAGCCATGCCCGCGCAGCTCGACTACCCGACGATATACCAGATCTTCGAGCGGTTCCACGCGGCCGAGCCCGAGCCGCGCGGCGAGCTCCATCACGTCAATGCCTATACCTTGCTGGTCGCGGTCGCGCTGTCGGCGCAGGCCACCGACAAGGGGGTGAACAGGGCGACCGAGGCGCTGTTCCAGCTGGTGGACACGCCGGCGGCGATGCTGGAGCTCGGCGAGGCGCGGCTGGTCGAGCATATCCGCACCATCGGGCTCTACCGCAACAAGGCGAAGAACGTGATGGCGCTGTCGCGGATTCTGGTCGAGCGTCATGGCGGCGTGGTGCCATCCTCGCGCGCCGCGCTCCAGGCCTTGCCCGGGGTGGGGCGCAAGACGGCGAACGTGGTGCTGAACATGTGGTGGCACCTGCCGGCGCAGGCGGTGGACACCCATATCTTTCGCGTCGCGAACCGGACGGGCATCGCCCTCGGGCGCGATGTTCTGGCGGTGGAGCGGGCGCTCGAGGATCAGGTGCCGGCGCCGTTCCAGGGCCATGCGCATCACTGGTTGATCCTGCATGGCCGCTATGTCTGCATGGCGCGCAAGCCGTCCTGTCGGGTCTGTCTGATCCGGGATCTGTGCGAGTTCGAGGAGAAGATATTGTGAGCAAGGCCTATCAGGTGGTGGGAATCGGGAACGCCCTCGTGGACGTGCTCGCTCCGGTCGAGGACGCGTTCCTGGCCGAGGCGGGTGTCGAGAAGGGCATCATGACGCTGATCGACACCGCCCGCGCGGTGGATCTCTACGGCCGGATGGGCCCGGCGCGCGAGGTGTCGGGCGGATCGGCGGCCAACACGATCGCCGGAATCGCCGCGCTGGGCGGGCGCACGGCCTATGTCGGCAAGGTCAGGGACGACCAGCTCGGCGCGATCTTCGCCCACGACCTGCGGGCGCAGGGCGCGGCCTATCGGACACCGCTGGCGCCGAAGAGCCATCCGGCCGAGACCGGGCGCTGCATGGTCATGGTGAGCCCGGACGGCGAACGGTCGATGAGCACCTATCTCGGCGTCTCGGAATTCCTGGCGCCGGATGATATCGACGAGGCCGAGATGGCCGCCGCCGACTGGATTTTCCTCGAAGGCTACCGCTTCGACGGACCGGACAGCATCGCCGCCTTCGAGAAGGCGATCCGCGCGACCAAGACGGCCGGCGGCCGGGTCGGCGTCACCTTGAGCGATCCCTTCTGCGTCGAGCGGCATCGGGCCGAGTTTCTGCGGATGATCGGGGCCGATGTCGATCTGCTCGTCGCGAACGAGCATGAGCTGAGGTCGCTGTACCAGACCGAGGATCTGGAGGCGGCGATGGCCCGGGCGGCCGCCGAGGTGCCGATCACTGCCTGCACGGTGGGGGCGAAGGGCGCCTATGTGCTGTCGGGGGGGGAGCGGGTGCATGCGCCGGCGGTCTCGGGCGCGCGGGTCGTCGATGTGACCGGCGCCGGCGATCTCTTCGCCGCCGGGCTGCTGCACGGGCTGACCTCGGGGCGCGATTTCACGACCTCCGCGCGGATGGGCTGCGTCGCGGCGGGCGAGATCATCGGCCATATCGGCGCGCGGCCCGAGGCGGACCTGCGCGCGCTGTTCGCCGCCGACGGATTGCTGTGACCGCCCAGGGGGAAACGATGAAATATGAATATGACCCGGGAAACATCTTCGCCCGCATCCTGCGCGGCGAGATCCCGAACAGGAAGGTACTGGAAACCGCGCATTGCCTCGCGTTTCACGATGTGAATCCGCGGGCGCCCGTGCATGTGCTGGTGATCCCGAAGAGACCATACGTGAACTATGACCACTTCGTGGCGGAGGCGAGCGCGGAGGAGATGCTGGACTTCAACCGCGCCCTGCTCGCCGTCTGCGAGCAGACCGGGCTGCTGGAGGACGGCTATCGCATGATCACCAACGCCGGCGCCTCGGGCATGCAGGAGGTGCCGCACATGCATATGCACATCCTTGGCGGTCGCGCGATCGGACCGCTGGTGGCACGCTAGGCGTCGAGGGGACGGACGGCGGCCGGGCGTTCGAGGGGGCGGACAAATGTCCGCCCTGCCACGGTGGCCGCGGGCGCCGGGCGCGGCCTTGCAGGAAACCTGACGGATGCTATCGCGCGAAGCGCGCCAGGGACCGCTCCCGCGCCTTCCCGGCCTCGACGGCCCGGTCGCGCGGCTCGGAACTGGTCACCAGCGCGCCGATCAGCAGCCGCGCGGCGCGGCTCACGTCATCGACCGCCCGCTCGAAGGCCGCCTCATTGGCCCGCGACGGCTTGTTGAAGCCGCTCAGCTTGCGCACGAACTGCAGCGCCGCCGCCCGGATCTCCGCGTCCGTCGCCGGCGGCTCGAAATTGTAGAGCGTCCGGATATTCTTGCACATGCCGACCTCCCGCCTTTCCGCCCAAGATGCGCGCCGCCGCCGCCGCATCAAGCCCCCGCGCTGAATTGACTTGGCCCCCGGCTTGCGGCAGAAGGGCGCCTCGCCCCGGGTCAGCATCCGCTCATGGGGTTTTTTTCGTTTGGGACATACCGGGGAGGGTTTCGCCGTGATCTCGTCCGTCCTTCCGACCTATGCGCGGGCGCCGCTCTCCTTCGTGAGGGGCGAGGGTCCATGGCTGATCGAGGAGGGCGGCGACCGCTATCTCGACCTCGGCGCCGGCATCGCGGTCTGCCTGCTCGGGCATGCCCATCCCGCGCTCGTCAAGGCGCTGGAGGATCAGGGCCGGCTGCTCTGGCACACGTCGAACCTCTACCGGATCCCCAACCAGGAGGCGCTGGCGGCGCGGCTGGTCGAGGCGACCTTCGCCGATACCGTGTTCTTCACCAATTCCGGGACCGAGACGATCGAATGCGCGGTCAAGATGGCCCGCAAGCATTTCAGCGCCAAGGGCGAGCCGGAGCGCTTCCGGATCATCAGCTTCGAGGGCTCGTTCCACGGCCGCAGCGCGGCGGCGATCGCGGCGGCGGGATCGGAGAAGATGGTCAAGGGCTTCGGCCCGGTGCTGCCCGGATTCGACGTGCTGCCCTTCGGCGACCGCGACGCGCTTCTGGCCGCGATCGGGCCGGAGACCGCGGCGATCCTGATCGAGCCGATCCAGGGCGAGGGTGGGATTCGCGTGGTGCCGGCCGAGACGCTGCGCGAGCTGCGCGCGCTCTGCGACCAGCACGGCATGCTGCTGATCCTCGACGAGATCCAGTGCGGACTCGGCCGGACCGGCAAGCTCTTCCATCACGAATGGGCCGGGATCACGCCGGACATCATGACCATCGCCAAGGGCATCGGCGGCGGCTTCCCGCTCGGCGCCTGCCTCGCCACCGAGGCGGCGGCCAGCGGCATGGGGCTCGGCACCCATGGCAGCACCTATGGCGGCAATCCGCTGGCCTGCGCGATCGGCCTCGCGGTGATGGACGAAGTGGGTGCGCCGGGCTTTCTCGACGCGGTGAGCCGGACGGCGGGGCGGCTGCGCCAGGGGCTCGAGGGGCTGGTCGCCGCGCATCCGACCGTGTTCGAGGCGGTCCGGGGCGAGGGGCTGATGCTCGGTCTGAAATGCGTCGTGCCGAACACCGACGTGGTAGGAGCGGGCTATGGCGCGCATGTCCTCGTGGTTGGCGCCGCCGAGAACGTCGTCCGCCTGCTGCCGCCGCTGAACCTGACCGAGGCCGAGGTGGACGAGGGCCTGCGCCGGCTGGACGCGGCGGCCAGCGCGATCGAGCGCGCGGCCGCGAACGTCGTCGAGCCGGCGGAATGAGACATTTCCTCGATCTGCACACCACGCCGGCGGCGGAGTTGCGCGGCATGCTCGCCGCCGCCGATGCGATGAAGGCGGCCCGCGCCGGCCGGCCGAAGGGCGCGCCCGACGCCGAGCAGCCGCTCGCCGGGCGGATGGTGGCACTTATCTTCGAGAAGCCATCGACCCGGACCCGGGTCAGCTTCGACGTCGGCGTGCGGCAGATGGGCGGCGAGACGCTGATCCTGTCCGGCGCCGAGATGCAGCTCGGCCATGGCGAGACCATCGCCGACACCGCGCGGGTGCTGTCGCGCTATGTCGACCTGATCATGATCCGGACCTTCGAGGAAACGACGCTGCTCGAATTCGCGGAATATGCCAGCGTGCCGGTGATCAACGGCCTGACCAATGCCAGCCACCCCTGCCAGATCATGGCCGACGTGATGACCTACGAGGAGCATCGGGGACCGATCAAGGGCGCCAAGGTGGTCTGGACCGGCGACGGCAACAATGTCTGCGCCTCCTTCCTGCATGGCGCCGGGCAGTTCGGCTATGACTTCACCTTCACCGGCCCAGAGACGCTGGAGCCCGCCCGGCCGGCGGTCGATTTTGCGAAGGGCAAGGGCGCGCGGATCGAGATCGAGCGCGACCCCTACCGCGCGGTGGCCGGCGCCGATCTCGTGGTGGCCGACACCTGGCTGTCGATGCATGATGCGCAGTCGGCGCGGGAGCGACGGCACAACCAGCTCCGCCCCTATCAGGTCACGGCGGCGCTGATGGCGGCGGCCAAGCCCGAGGCGCTGTTCATGCACTGCCTGCCCGCCCACCGATCGGAAGAGGTGACGAGCGAGGTGATGGACGGTCCGCGCTCGGTGGTATTCGACGAGGCGGAAAACCGGCTGCATGCGCAGAAGGCGATCCTGCGCTGGTGTCTCGGGGTCTGACGGGGCGCGCCCTCCGGGGCGCCGGCCGCGGTTCGCGGCCATCCGGAGCGCGCGGTGCGCGCGAGTCTGTTTGGTTTGCTTTCCGACTGTTGTCGGAAAGCGACTGCTCTCCAGGTTAGCAAACCCGTATGAACGCAGGGGGCGCGCGACGATGGCGGGCGCCTGTCTTCCTCGCGACGTTCAGACGTCCTGGCGGGCGATTTCGGTGATGAGAATTTCGCCGACGGGGGTCTCGGGCAGGGTTTCGCGGGCGGATTTCAGCAGGGCGGACTTCAGGTCGTCCATCTTCTGGCCGCTGGTGAAGCTGCCGTCGAAGCCGCCGGTATTGGCATGGCGGAACATCACCTTGAGAAAGCCGTCGCGCAGCCGCGGCTCGGCCGCCTTCGCCGCCGCCTCGGCTTCATGGCCGACCGCGACCGAGAGCGAGACCACCACCATGGCGCGGACCTTCTCGTCGCGAAAGATCGGCACGACGAACGGCTTCGAGATCTCGACATAGGAGAGCTCGCCCTTCGGCGCCTCGGCGTCGTGGTCGGCGGCGTACGGGTCCGGCGTCGGGCAGGGGGTACCGGTATGGTCCGCCGCCGCGCCTTCGGGCCGCGCCTCGCCGGCCGGCGCGGCGCAGGCCGAGGCGGTCTCCTCGGCGGGTGGCTTCAGCGCGAGTCCGGCGCCGACGCCCGCTCCGAGGCCGAGCAGCGCGATCACGAGCGGGACGAGCAGTTTCATCGGCGGCGGCTCCCTCAGTAAGGCATGACGATGTCCGTCACCTGCTGGCCGTAGCGAGGCTGCTGGGCGCTGGTGATCTGGCCGCGGCCGCCGTAGGAGATGCGCGCGCCGGCGATGCGGTCATAGGCGATCTCGTTGTAGCGGTTGATATCCTCGGTCTGGACGATGCCGCTGACCTGCAGGTCGCGCAGTTCGTTGTTCACCCGGACCTCCTGATCGCCCTGGATGACGAGCTGGCCGTTCGGCAAGACCTGGACTACGGTGGCGGCGATGCGCAGCTGCAGCTTCTCGTTGCGGCGGGTGGAGCCGTTGCCCTTGAATTCGGACGCGCCGGAGACATCGAGTTCGGGCGACAGCATGTCGACGCTGAACGGCAGGATCTTCGTCACGCCGAAGGCCGCCTTCAGCTCCGCCTGCTCGCTCCCCGACCGGGTGCGCGAGGTGGTGTTGCGCATCTCGGCCTCCTCGTCGATCTCGATCGCGACGGTCAGGAGGTCGCCGAGGCTGCGCGCGCGGCGGTCGCCGAGCAGGCCGGAAGGGCCGGTGCTCCAGAGCGAGGCCTGCTGATAGTCGTAGCGCGCGGCCTGCGGCGGCGGCACGGCGATCGCGGCGCGCTCGGCGGTGAGGATCGGCTGGGCGTCGATCTCGGCCGCGCCGATCGTGGTCATCGCCGGCGGCTGACCGATCGGGCCGCAGGCGATCGGCGCCAGGGCGAGGCAGATGGCGAGACGGGTCGCGGGGCGCGCCGGGATCTTCATTTCGTAACCTCGATGCTGCCGTTCGCGGCGACGACGCCGGTCACGATCTGTTTCGACGTGAGGTTCATCACCCGTGCCGGTTCGCCCACTCCGGCGCGATCCAGCGCGCGCCCCTCGGTGACGATGGTGAGTGGCCCGTCGGCGAAGGTCATGCGCACCAGCTGGTTGCGTGCGATCACCGCCGGCGAGCCGATCTGGCTTTCGAGGATCGGCCGTCCGGTATAGAGCGTCGCCCGCGCCTCGCGGCCGACGACGGCGCCGATGTCGGCGAAGGCGCCGGGGGTCGTCTCGTCGGTCACCGTCAGGTCGGCTTCCGAGATCAGCGTCTGGGCGCGGATCGGGCGCGCCGGCACCACGGTCTGGGCCGCCGCCGCGACCGGCAGCAGCGTCAGGGCCGCGAGGAGAAGCGCAGCACCGGCCATGTCAGCGGATCTGCACGGTCGCGGCCAGCATCTCGTCGGCGGCGGTGATTACCTTCGCATTCATCTCGTAGCCGCGCTGGGCCTCGATCAGGCCGGTGATCTCGCGCACCGCGTCGACCGAGGAGGCCTCGAGATAGCCCTGGCGGAACGTTCCGCGACCGTCCTCGCCCGCCTCGCCGACGTTCGGCGTGCCCGAGGCTTCGGTCTCCTTGAACAGGTTCGAGCCCATGGCCTCGAGCCCCTGCGCATTGACGAAGGTGGTCAGATTGAACTGGCCGAGCAACTGCGCCTGGGTCTGGCCGTCGAAATAGGCATAGACCTCGCCGGCGGAATTGATGGTCACGTCCTTCGCATCCTCGGGGATGGTGATGTCGCCGGCCACGGCGAAGCCGTCGGCGGTGACGATCAGGCCGTCGCCGTTGCGTTTCAGCGCGCCGTCCCGGGTATAGGCGGGATCACCGTTCGGCAGCGCCACCTCGAGATAGCCCTCGCCCTCGATGGCAAGGTCGAGCGTGCCGCCGGTCTCGGTCACCGAGCCCTGCTGGATCTCCACCGCCACCGCCGCCGAGCGCACCCCGAGGCCGAGCTGCACGCCGGCCGGCAGCACGGTGCCGTCGGTGGAATTGATCGTGCCGGGCCGCGCCACCTGCTGGTAATGCAGGTCGGCGAATTCGGCGCGACGCGGATCATAGGCCGTGGTGCTCATGTTCGAGAGATTGTTCGAGATCACCTCGACCCGCGTCTGCTGGGCCGCCATGCCGGTCGCCGCGATGTTCAGTGCACGCATCGGTTACTCCTCGGGGAACTTCGGTAGGCTAGCCGGCGGCGCCGAGGATGCGGACCACGGCGCGGATGCGCTCGTCCTCCTGATCCATCAGCTTCTGGCCGTATTCGTAGGCGCGCTGCACTTCGATCATGCGGGCGATCTCGCTCACGGGATTGACGTTCGACTGTTCGACGAAGCCCTGGAGCACGCGGCCGTTCTCGATCGGAACGGTGCCGCCGTCGGCGCGGAACAGGACGCCGGATTCGCGGAAGAGCTTGGTCTGGTCCTCGACGGTGACGAGCCCGACCTTGGCGATCGGCTCGCCGTCCGCCGAGATCGTGCCGTCCGAGGCGACGCCGATCGACTTCGCCTCGAAGGGGATGACCATGGCGCCGCCGCCTTCGTCGAGCAGCAGGTCGCCGCCCTCGGTCATGATCTCGCCGGTCGGGCCGCGCAGGAAGGAGCCGGCGCGGGTCAGCCGCTCGCCCTGTGGGGTCTGGACGGTGAAATAACCCTCGCCCTCGATGGCGAGGTCGAGCGGCGCGTCGGTCTGGGTGAGGGCGCCCTGAAGCTCGTCGGTGTAGCGGGCGCGGGCCTCGGTCATCGCGACGCTGTTGCCCTCGGCGGGCAGCGCCTGGACCTCCTCGGCGAAGATCACGCCCTCGCGCCGGAAACCGGTGGTGGAGATGTTGGCGATGTTGTTGGCGACGGACTGCATTTCCTTGGCCAGTCCCGACTGGCGCGTCAGCGCCACATAGCCCGCGAGGTCCATCGCCAGATCTCCTGCCTTCTGCTTCACCGGCGCGCGAAGGGAGCACGCCTCGCGGGGACCGTGCGCCGGTTTGGTAAATATTTGGTCAAAGACCCGGCTGCGATTGGGGACGGTCTGTGATAGATAGTTCTCGCGCGATTTGCGCAGGGTGGATGTGGGGGTAAGAAACTATGGCCCGGATAAAGGCATATGCCAGCATGGATATGATCGGTGGGCGGAGGTATATCGCGGATATCGTCTACGCGGATGAAGACGTATTACAGCTTTCAGACGGGCGTAGGGATTCATTCTATTTCGGTGATTTTCGGTACCCGAATGGCGAGTGGAAAGGCACAATAGAGAAGATCCAAGGCTACTATGACGGCGAACTGGTCTCCCACATCAGTGGCCTGCACCTGAGCACTCGATATGCGACAGTTGGAACAACCGCCGAGTCGGCCTATCGCAGTGCGCTTGATGGAGGCGATACCTTCATCGGCTCAGACTTCCGTGACCGCCTCGTCGGCTACGCGGGCGACGACAAGATGGTTGGGCGCGGCGGGAAAGACGAATTGCGCGGCCTCACGGGGGCGGACAGTCTCGACGGCGGGCGTGACGCGGACCGGCTCAGCGGCGGCGCGGGCCGCGACTTCATTCGGGGCGGTCACGGCGATGACAAACTCTGGGGCGGGGCGGACCGGGATATCTTCGTGTTCGACAACTCGGACGGGGCCGATCAGATCGCGGACTTCATCGACGGCGAGGACAAGATCCAGATCGAATCCGGGGCCAGCCGCTTCGGGCAGTTGGACATCGAGCAGCTTGGTCGGCATGTGGAGATCGCGTTCGACGATACCGTCATCATGGTACGAAACGCCGACGCGGACGATTTCTCCGCCCGCGATTTCCTATTCGACATCTAGCGCCCGATGATCAGCGGGATGATTTCGCCCTGGTAAAACACGACCAGCGTGTGGCCGGAGAAACTCATCGTCGCCCAGAAGACGACGAGGATCGCGGCGAGCTTCGGCACGAAGGTCAGGGTCATTTCCTGGACCGAGGTCAGCGCCTGGACGAGGCCGATGGCAAGCCCGACCACCAGCGCCACGGCGAGGATCGGCGTCGAGATGATCAACGCGGTCCAGAGCGCCTGGCGCAGGATGTCGAGGAGCGCGGCCTCGGTCATGGGAAGGCGCCTCGCGGCGGGCCCGTCAGACCGGCATGCGCAGGATTTCCTGATAGGCCTCGACCACCTTGTCGCGGACGGCGACGGCGGTCTGCACCGCCATTTCGGTGGCGGCCAGCGCCTCGACCACGGCCTGCGGATCGGCGCGGCCGACGAGGCCGGACTGCACCGTCGCCTCGCTGGAGCGCAGGGTTTCCATGAAGTCGCGGGTCGCGGTCGCGAAGGCGGCGCCTGCGGTCCCGGTGCTCTCGGGGGCGGGTTTCGCGACGGTCTGGACCTGGGAATAGAGCTGGGTCGCGAGAGTGGAGCGGATATCCATCGGTCAGGCGCCTTTCTGGCGGGTGGAGTTACTTGCGCAGCAGGCCGAGGAGCGAGCTCGCCATCTGGCGGGCCTGGTCGAACATGCGCAGGTTGGCCTCGTAGGAGCGGTTCGCCTCGCGGGCGTCGGCGATCTCGATGACGAGATCGACGTTGGAGCTGGTGTAGTAGCCCTCGTCGTTGGCGAGCGGGTTGGTGGGGTCATAGATCTGGGTCAGATCGCTCTGATCGAGCATCACCGGGCTCGTCGTCACCGTCACCGGCTCGCCCGGCCGGGCATAGGCCTCCTCGAACGAGACGGTCTTCCGGCGGTATCCGGGGGTGTCGGCGTTGGCGATGTTCTCGGAGCCGAGCCGCACGCGCGCGGCCTGGGCGCGCATGCCGCTGGCCGAGGCCGCCATCGTCTTCATCATCTCGTTCATCGGCGGTCTCCGTTACTTGCCGAGCGAGGCGCGCAGGATGTTGAGTGACTTTTCATAGACGCCCATCGCCAGTTCGTGGCTCTGGCGGATATCGGCGGCCCGGGTCATCTGGTCCTCCAGCGAAACGGAGTTGCCGTTCGGGCTTTCGGCGCCGAGCACGGTCGAGTCGTGCACGCCGAAACCGTGCGGCGAGCCGAAGGCGACGTGCTGCGGCCGCGTCGTCTTCGCGGTGAAGGGCGCCATCCGGTCTTCCAGCGTGGCGGCGAAATCATCGACGTCGCGCGCGTGGTAGCCGGGGGTGTCGGCATTGGCGATATTCTCGGAAATGATCGTCTGGCGCGTCGAGGCATGCGAGGCGAGCTGGCTCGCCAGCCGCAGCACATTGAGGTTCAGATCCATGGCGCGGTTTCTCCGGCGGGCTCCTTCGAAACGGGGATTTAACGCTTGATGGTTGACAAAGCGTAAGCAGCGCCCGCCACGGAGCCCCGGATGTTGACAGACTTTGCCGCCCTTCAAGCCGAATTCTCGCGGTTCTCGAACCACCGGCGCGTGGGGCGGGTGGCGGCGGTGGGCACGGCGGCGCTGGAAATCGCCGGACTGACGCATCAGGCGCGGATCGGCGATCAGGTTGCGATCGCCATGGGTTCGGGGGCGCCGCTCGGCGGCGAGATCGTCGCGATCTCGGCCGATCACGCGCGCGCCATGACCTATCAGTCCTGCGATGGCGCCGCGGTCGGCGATACCGTGACCTTGCTCGGCCCCGCCGGCGTGCATCCGGCGGAGAGCTGGGTCGGGCGCATCGTCGATGCCTTCGGCCAGTCGCTCGACGGCGGGCCACTGGCGCCGGGCGCGGCGAGCGCCAGCCTGCGGCGCGTTCCGCCGGCACCCGCCACGCGCAAGGGCCTCGGCGCGCGGCTCGCCACCGGACTTTCGGTTTTCGACACCATCCTGCCGCTGGCACGCGGCCAGCGCATCGGCGTGTTCGCCGGTTCAGGTGTCGGGAAATCGACGCTGCTGGCCGATCTCGCGCGCGGGATCGAGGCGGACGTGGTGGTGCTCGGCCTCATAGGTGAGCGGGGGCGCGAGCTGCGCGACTTCGTCGACAATGTGCTCGGGCCGGTCGGGATGGCGCGCTCGGTGGTCGTCGCCGCCACTTCCGATCAGGCGCCGCTGATCAAGCGTCGCGCGGCCTGGATGGCGATGGCGGTGGCGGAGGTGTTTCGCGATCAGGGGCGGCATGTGCTGCTGCTCATCGACTCGCTGACCCGCTTCGCCGAGGCGCATCGCGAGATCGCGCTGACCGCCGGCGAGGCGCCGAGCCTTCGCGGCTTCCCGCCCTCGACGGCGAACCTGATCGCCAGCCTCTGCGAGCGCGCGGGCCCCGGGCCGTTCGGCAAGGGCGACATCACCGGCGTCTTCAGCGTGCTGGTCGCGGGCTCGGACATGGACGAGCCGATCGCGGACATCAGCCGCGGCGTGCTCGACGGCCATGTGGTGCTCGACAGGGCGATCGCCGAGCGCGGGCGGTTCCCGGCGATCGACGTGCGCCGTTCGGTGTCGCGCAGCCTGCCGCGGATCGCCACCGAGACCGAAAACGCGCAGCTTGCGCGAATGCGCCGGGTGCTGACCGCCTACGAGAACGCCGCGCTGATGATCCAGACCGGCCTTTACGCGCCGGGCAGCGATCCGGCGATCGACGAGGCGATCAAGCTCTGGCCGGCGCTCGACGCCTTCTTTACCACCACCGCGCCGGAGGGCGTGGCCGACAGTTTCGCCCGACTGGGGGCGCTTCTCTCCAGCGCGTGAGGATCAGCGTCGCGAGAGAAGCAGGTTGAAGAGACCGCTCGATCCGTTGTCGCCCCTGCTCTGGAGCAGGGTAAGCGCGGGAGAACGGACGGCGGAAGTGGTGGGGCCTTCCTCGATCTGGGCGCGCGCGAGGAAGCGGTCGATCATCTTCGACACCTTGGCCGCGTCCGTGAAGACCGAGAGGTCGGACGAGCCGAACAAGGCGCTGCATTTCTCGCGCAGGATCTCGCGCTGGCGATCGACGTTGAGCTTGCCGAAACTGTCGGACGGCAGGCCGAAAGCCTTCTCGACCACCGGGCTCAGCGACCGCGAACCGATGACCGAGTACCAGCTCGCATTCTCCTTGGTGGCGAGATCCCCGATCTCGCGCTTGAAATTGAGGGCGAGGCGCATGTTCTCGTTGCTCTCGCCCACGGCCGCCTCGAAGGCGCGGGTCTTGTAGGCATCGGTGATGGTCTTGGCGAAACCCGCGACCGCCGTCTGCGATCCGCCCGCGTCGCCGAAGCCGAAGGCGGCGGCCAGCTTCTTGTAGGCGGGCTCGGTCAATTTGACCGCGAGCGCGGTTCCTTCGGTCGAGCCTTCATCGAGAACCTTGCGGATGAAGGCCTTCTTGTCGATCTCGCCCGCGAGGCCGAAGGCGCCGAGCGCGACCTTCAGCAGGCGCCGGTCAGCGACGAGTTCCGCCGCCGAGGTGACCTTGCCGATGTTCTTCGTGAAATATTCGGTCTCGCGCGTCAGCGCGGCGCCTTTTTCGAAGGACGCCTTCTGCGAGGCCTCGGTGCGTTCCAGAAACCGCCAGCCCGCGATGCCCGCCATCGGTATCGTTGGTTGAAAGCTCATGACCCGCTCCCCGTCTCGCTGTTCAGCCGGCCGGACGGACGCCGAGCAGCCGCGCCTCGCGCGGCAGCAGGTTCCGCAGGCTGCGCATCGCCTGATAGAAGCGACCCTCGACGACCGCGTCGGTCGCGGCGCCGAGATGGGTCCGGCTGTCGGGATCCTGGAAAACCTGGCTCAGTTGCTCGATGCCGCGCAGCAGCTGGCGCCGCGCCTCCTCGGGATCGGCCTCGCCGGCCAGCACCAGCTGGGCGATGTAGCAGACCCGGCGGACCGGCGTCTTGGCCTCGTCGGGATGGATCGCGTCGCGCAGGCGCAGCACGTTCGCATCCGGCGTGATCACGTTCAGCCGCGCGCGCCGGTCGCCGTTCTCCATCACGACCCCGTTGATCATGATCCGTTCGCGCGGGCCGAGCTTGAGCACGAGGCCGCTCATGCGCGGGCCTCCACTTCGCCGCGCAGGCCGCGCATGATCGAGGTGTTGATGTCGATCAGCGGCTCGATCGAAGCCTTGCCCGAGAGCACGCGCATGCTGTGCCTGCGCACGAATTCGGCGAGGCCGATCAGCTGGGCGCGCAAGGCGATGGGCAGGGCGTTGTCGTCGCTCATCAGATCCTCCGACAGCGCGCCCCAGAGGCGCTGGTTGTCGGTGACGGCGGCCGCGAGGGCGGGAAAGACGGTCTTGTCGGTTTCGTCGATGCCGCGCAGCCGGTGGGTGACCTTCGCGAAGATCGCGTATTCCGAGCCGCGTCCGGTGCGGATCGGGACCGCGGCGGCGGCGTAGGCGGAGCTGGCCTGGGGAGTCATGCTCATCTGGAAACCCTTTGGGGACCGCGCGAGGTTCTGTGCCAAGCCGGAAGGTTATGCGGATGGACGGGAAGGCACGGGGCGGGCCGAAGCCCGCCCCGCTCAGGTCTTCTTACTGGAACAGGGACAGAACGTTCTGCGGCGCCTGGTTGGCGATCGACAGGGCCTGGATGCCCAGCTGCTGCTGCGTCTGCAGAGCGGTCAGGCGGGCCGAGGCTTCTTCCATGTCCGCGTCGACCATCGCGCTGACGCCAGCCTTCAGCGAGTCGGCCTGCTTGGACAGGAAGTCGTTCTGCGCTTCGATCCGCGTCTGCGCGGCGCCGAAAGCGGCGGCGGCGGTGTTGGCGGTGTCGATGAGCGTGTCGATCGCGTCCGGGTCCGAGGTCGCGCTCACGGTGATCGCCGCGCCGAGGGTCTCGAGGTTCGCCGCCGCCACCGAGAAGGTGCCGACGGTGAGCGTGCCGGCCGCGCTGCGGTTGATCGAGACGGTGACGGTCTGGGCGCTGGCCGCGGACGACACCATGTTGATGCCGTTGTACTGCGCGTTCTGAGCGATCGAGGTGATCGTGTCGGTCAGCGCGGTGACATCGGCCTGCAGCTTGGTGAGGTCGGCGCCCGGGCTGTTCGCCTGGACGATCTTGGTCTGGATCTCCTTCAGCTTGTCGGCGATCTGCTCCGACGCGGTACGGGCGGTGCCGACGAGCGCGGAAGCCGAGGTCAGCGATTCGCCGAGGGTCTTGTAGCTCGAGATGTCCGAGTTCATCGTCGAGGCGATGGACCAGGTCGAGGAATTGTCCTTGGCGGTCGCGACTTTCAGGCCGGTCGAGACTTCGTTCTGCACCTTTTCGAGGTTCTTGTTCACGCCCTTGAGGGTCTGGAGCGCGACCATCGAGCCGGTGTTGGTAAGAATGCTGGACATTGACGTATTCCTTCGTGGCGCGCGATGCTTTCGACATCGCTGGTTCATGGATGGTCCGGCGCATGCCGGACCGATGAGACGCCCTTCTGAGTGTTGCGGCCCGGACCGATTTCCGATCCCGCCGCGCCGGCCGTTCAACCGCGTGACGGCACATTCCCCGATCAACGCTAAGCAAGTGCTAACGCGCGGAATTAACATGCTTAATATTCGGTGAAGTTGCTTTCGGCCGGCCCGGACCGTACGCTGCGCGGCTGTGGACCACGGTCCGGGAGGATGGCGCAAATGCGAGGGACGGGGCTTCGGCGCCTGGCCGGACCGATCGCCGCCGCGCTGATGGCGACAGCGGCGGCGGCCGACCCGCCACTGGCGCCACCGCCCGCGCCGGTGCCGGTCGTGTTCGGTGACTGGCGGCTGACCTGCGCCGCCGACTGCCGGATCGAGACCGAACTGCGCGCCGCTCCGCCGCGCGCCGGCGCGCTCCTGCGCCTGACGGTCGCGGCGGCGGACAAAGGCGCGCTGGTCATTCGGACGCCGCTGCCGCTCTATCTTCCGGACGGTCTCCAGTTCGCGCCGCGCGACACCGAGCCGACGGCCGGACCTTGGATGACCTGCGGCGCCACGGCCTGCGAGGCGCGGCTGGCGCTCGACCCCGATCTTCTCGCCGCGCTGCGCAAGCAGCCGGCGGCCAATCTGGAACTGACGCTGCTCGACGGATCGCATGCGCGGTTGCCCGTGTCGCTCCTCGGCTTCACGGCGGCCTATCGCGCACTCGAAGTCGCGTCGTCGGACGGTTCACGCATCAGGTCTCACCCCTGAGCTTGCGCCCGTAGATCTCCAGCCGGTGATGCACGATCCGGTAGCCGAGCCGCGCGGCGACCTCCTCCTGCAACGCCTCGATCAGCGGGTCGGCGAATTCGATCACCTCGCCGGTCTCGATGTCGATCAGGTGGTCGTGGTGCCGCCCCTCCTCCGCCTGCTCGAACCGGGCCGGACCGCCGGAGAAGGCATGCCGCTGGATCGCGCCGCTCTCCTCCAGCGCCTTCATCGTGCGGTAGACGGTAGCAAGCGAGATGCGGCTGTCCATCGCCACCGCCCGCTCGAAGATCTGCGTCGCGTCGGGATGGCCATGCATATCATGCAGAATCTCGAGGATGACGCGGCGCGGCTTCGTTATGCGCAGACCGGCGTCGCGCAGCATCACCTCATAGTCCGCCTGCTTCGCACCGGAGCCCATCGCGCGAGAATACCGGCCGGTCCCGCGATTGCAAAGCGCATTTTTGCAAACGATTATCATTTGCATTGACAATCGACGCTCCGCGCCTAGGTAGGGAAGGACAATCACGCGGGAACCCTGCACATGCGCCGAATCGCCTTTTCCATGCTGCTTCTGCTCGGCCTCGGCCTTCCGGCGGCCGCGCAGGACAAGCCGAAGGTGGTGACGACCTTCACCATTCTGGCGGATATGGCCCGAAACGTGGCGGGCGACGCGGCGGAAGTGGAATCGCTGACCAAGCCCGGCGCGGAGATCCACTATTACCAGCCGACGCCCGGCGACATCCTGCGCGCCCGCGGCGCCGACCTCGTTCTGCGCAACGGGCTGAATCTGGAGCAGTGGTTCGAGAAATTCCTGGTCAATATCGGCGACGTGCCCTCGGCCACGGTCAGCGACGGCGTGGACCCGATCGGCATCTCCGAGGGGGCCTATCAGGGCAAGCCGAACCCGCATGCCTGGATGTCGCCGGAAGCGGCGCTGATCTATGTCGAGAACATCCGCGTGGCGCTGGGCGGGATCGATCCGGCCAACGCCGCGACCTATGATGCGAACGCCGCCGCCTATTCGGACGAGATCCGCGCCACCGTCGATCCGATCCGCGCGCGCTTCGCCGCGATCCCCGAGGACCGGCGCTGGCTGGTCAGTTCCGAGGGCGCCTTCAGCTACCTGACCCGCGATTTCGGGCTCCACGAGCTGTACATCTGGCCGATCAACGCCGACCAGCAGGGCACGCCGCGGCAGGTGCGAAAGGTGATCGACGGGGTGCGCGAACATCACATCCCGGCGGTCTTCAGCGAGAGCACCATTCCGGCCGACGCGGCGAAGCAGGTCGCGCGCGAGACCGGCGCGGCTTACGGCGGCGTCCTCTATGTCGACAGTCTTTCCGGCGCCGACGGGCCGGTGCCGACCTATCTCGACCTGATGCGTGTCACGACCGAGACCATCGCGTCGGGCCTGACACAATGAACGGAGCGGCGAACGGCTCGGGCCTTCGCGCCGAGGGGCTGACCGTCACCTATCGCAGCGGCAACACTGCGATCCACGACGTCGGATTCGAGATCCCGCGCGGCTCGATCACCGCGCTGGTCGGGGTGAACGGCTCGGGCAAATCCACGCTCTTCAAGGCGATCATGGGCTTCGCCCCGGCACAGCGCGGCGAAATCATCATCCTCGGCATGAGCCGCGACGCGGCGCTACGCAAGAACCTCGTCGCCTATGTGCCGCAGGCCGAGGAGGTGGACTGGAGCTTCCCTGTCCTGGTCGAGGACGTGGTGATGATGGGCCGCTACGGCCACATGGGCTGGTTGCGCCGGCCGCGCCCGATCGACATCGAGATGGTCGGCTCGGCACTCGCGCGCGTCGGCATGACCGACTATCGCGCGCGCCAGATCGGCGAGCTCTCGGGCGGACAAAAGAAGCGGGTGTTTCTCGCCCGCGCGCTGGCGCAGGAAGGTCAGGTAATCCTGCTCGACGAGCCCTTCACCGGCGTCGACGTGACCACCGAGGAGCAGATCGTGACCCTGCTCGGCGAATTGCGCGCCGAGGGGCGGGTGATGCTGGTCTCGACCCACAATCTCGGATCGGTGCCGGAATATTGCGACCGGGCGATTCTGATCAACCGCACCGTGCTCGCCTCCGGCCCGACCGCCGAGGTCTTCACCCGGGCGAATCTCGAACGCGCCTTCGGTGGCGCCTTGCGGCATTTCGTGCTCGGCGGCGCCGCGCTGCATCACGATGACGCGGACCATCGCTCGCTGACCGTTCTCACCGATGACGAGCGCCCCTTCGTGATCTACGACGAGGGCGACGGTTCCGAGCAGGCGCGCGGGGATCGGCGATGAGCGCGCTGCTGGAGCCGTTCGGCTATCAGTACATGATGAACGCCATCTGGGTCAGCGCGCTCGTTGGCTGCGTCTGCGGCTTTCTCTCGGCCTTCCTGATGCTCAAGGGCTGGTCGCTGATCGGCGATGCGCTCAGCCACGCCATCGTGCCCGGGGTCGCCGTCGCCTATCTGCTCGGCTTGCCCTTCTCGCTCGGCGCCTTCATCGCGGGGGGCCTCGCGGCGGGCTCGATGCTGGCACTCGGGGAATTCACCCGGCTGAAGCAGGACGCCGTGATCGGCATGATCTTCACCTCTTTCTTCGGCATCGGCCTCTTCATCGTCTCGATCGCCCCGACCTCGGTCAATGTGCAGACGATCATGCTCGGCAATATCCTCGCCATCACGCCGGAAGATACGCTGCAACTCGCGCTGATCGGCGGCGTGTCGCTCACCATCCTGCTCGTCAAATGGCGCGACCTGATGGTGGTCTTCTTCGACGAGAAGCACGCGCTCAGCATCGGCCTGCGCCCCCGGGCGCTGAAGGTTCTGTTCTTCACCCTGCTCGCCGCCTCGACGGTCGCGGCGCTGCAGACGGTCGGCGCCTTCCTCGTCATCGCGCTGGTGGTGACGCCGGGGGCCACCGCGTACCTGCTCACCGACCGGTTCGAGCGGCTGATCCTCTACGCCGCCTCCATCGGCGCGGCGACGAGCGCGCTTGGCGCCTATGCGAGCTTCTTTCTCGACGGCGCGACCGGCGGCATCATCGTCGTGTCGCAGACGCTCGTCTTCCTGCTGGCTTTCGTCTTCGCGCCGAAGCACGGGATGCTGGCGGCGCGCGCCCGCGGCCGGGAGACGGCGCGATGATCGAGTCCCTGCTCCTGCCGTTCCAGTTCGATTTCATGCAGCGCGCCTTCCTGATCGCGCTGGCCGTCGCCGCGCCGATGGCGCTGCTTTCCTGCTATCTGGTGCTGCGGGGCTGGTCACTGATGGGCGACGCCATCAGCCACGCGGTCCTGCCCGGCATCGTGCTTGCCTATCGGGCCGGGATCCCGCTCGCCTTCGGCGCCTTCGCCGCCGGCATGTTCTGCGCGGTCGCCACCGGCTTTCTGAAGGAGAACAGCCGGGTGAAGGAGGATACGGTGATGGGCATCGTCTTCTCCGGCATGTTCGGCCTCGGCATCGTGCTCTATGTGCGGACCGTGACGGACGTGCATCTCGACCATATCCTCTTCGGCGATCCGCTCGGCGTCACCTGGGGCAACGTGGCCGAGAGCGCGGCGATCTCGGCCTTCGTCTTTCTCGCGATCATGACCCGGTGGCGCGACCTGCTGGCCTATTGCTTCGACGCCCAGCACGCGCGCGCCATCGGCCTGCCGACCCGGTTGCTGCATTACGGGCTGCTGGCGCTGGTCGCACTGATGGTGGTCGCGGCGCTGCGCGCGGTCGGCATCATCCTCGCCATCTCGCTGCTGATCGGACCGGGCGCCACCGCGTTTCTCTGGGTTCGGAACTTCGGGGCCATGCTGGCGGTGGCGAGCCTCGTCGCGGCGACGGCGGCCCTCACCGGGATCTACGCGAGCTTCTGGCTCGACAGCGCGCCGGGACCGACCATCGTGCTGGCGATGACCATCCTCTTCGCGCTCAGCCTGCTGCGGGTCCGCCTCGTCGCCGGCCGCGCCGGGACCTGACGGTCTCGGCATCTCGATCCGATCCATACGACTTTCCCCCGGGCGGCGGTCTTGAGCGATGGCCGCGAGGTGACCGAAATCCGCCGCCGAACTATCGGCGCCGCCGCGGAAAATTCAGGCCCCGATGGCGCGCCGCAGCAGGTTGAGGCCGGCGGCGATCAGCACGATGAGCGTCACCTTGCGGAACAGTTCCTGGTCGAGCCTGTCCTGAACGCCGTAGCCGAGGAACATGCCGGCCAGCGTCGGCAGGGTCAGCCAGGTCGACATCGGCAGCGTCATGGCGTCGAGCACGCCGGACTGTGCGTGCGAGACGAGGAGCACGATGGCGCCGAGCGCGAAGGTGATGCTCTGCACCCGGACCATCTCGATCTTCGGCACCTCGGCCGCCAGCAGGTAGATGACGAGCGGCGGCCCCCAGATGCCGGCGATGCCGCCGAAGATACCGGCGGCGATTCCGGCCAGGATCTCGGCCAGCCGCGCGCGCCGGGGCGCGAAGGTGGGCCGCCAGCCGAGCACCTGCGCCGCGCCGAAGCCGGTGATCGTGGCGCCGAGCACACCATAGAGCATCGCGTCCGGCATGAGGACGACCAGCCGGGCGGCGAAGACGATGGTCACGAAGAAGACGAGGTTCAGCCGGCGGTATTTCACCAGACTCGCCCAGGCTTCCGCCATGCCACCGCGCAGCGCCTGCAGCAGGTTCGAGACGAGGATCGGCACCACCATCAGTGCGACCGCGACCTTGGCCGGCAGGAACGAGGCCATGATGCTGACGGCGATCAGCGGCAGGGCGAAACCCACCACGCCCTTGGCGAAACCGCCGAGAACCATGGCCGCGACAGTACCGAGGACGCCACCAGGACCGAACGCGACGTAGAAATCTTCCATCCGAGTTCGTATCCCCGACCACCGTCTTGTGATCGCAGGCCCTCCGGCGGGGAGCAATGCTAATAAAATTTCCGATCCGCTCGGGGCGGGCGTAGCATTCTTGCGTCTTTAAATTGACGCTACCCGGCGATGCCCCTAGGTTTGTGCGCGATCGCAGCATATGATTCCGCGCCGCACAAGAGGCGTGCTCGACCAGAGGATGTGACCGCCATGAACCAGCCCGCCCGAGCCGCCAGCGTACCGTCCGAGACCGCCGACCTGCTCGCCCGGTGCGCCGAAGCCGTGGCCGCGGCGCGCGGGCTGCTCGCCGCGGCGCGCGCGAGTCTTGGCGCGAAGCTGAGTTCGGGCGGCAAGATCTCGAACAAGGCGCTGGAGAACGACCAGTTCGCGGCGCATTCGCTGTCCTGGACCGCGACCTATGTCGAGAGCCTGACCCAGCTCGCGGATTGGGCCGAGCGGCTGCGGGCCGATGGCGCCTTCGGCGAGATCGAACGGCTGATCCTCGCCATCGGATTCGGCGAATATCTCAGCCAGTTGCGCGGCGGCATCCCGATGTCGCAGGGCGAGATCGCCCGCCCGCGCGAAATCGGCCTGAGCGAGGCCGATGTCGAGGCCTTCCTCGTCCCGGCCGTGGCGGCGCTGATCGAGACCGGCAATACCGACGCGGCGCGGGCGCGGCTCGTCGCGCTGATGCTCGAACAGGAGGGCGCCGCGACCTTCGGCGCCACCGGGCTCGATGCCGAATACGAGATGATCCGCGACCAGTTCCGCCGCTTCGCCGAGGAGCGGGTGGTGCCGAACGCGCATGAATGGCACCTCAGGGACGAGCTGATCCCGATCGAGATCATCGAGGAGATGGGCGAACTCGGCGTCTTCGGCCTGACCATCCCCGAGGAATACGGCGGCTTCGGCATGTCGAAGACGGCAATGTGCGTCGTCTCCGAGGAACTCAGCCGCGGCTATATAGGCGTCGGCAGCCTCGGCACGCGGTCGGAGATCGCGGCCGAGCTGATCCTCGGCGGCGGCACCGAGGAACAGAAGAAGGAATGGCTGCCCAGGATCGCCAGCGCCGAGATCCTGCCGACCGCCGTCTTCACCGAGCCGAACACCGGCTCCGACCTCGGCTCGCTGCGCGCGCGCGCGGTGCGCGAAGGCGAGGATTACGTCGTCACCGGCAACAAGACTTGGATCACCCACGCCGCGCGCGCCGATGTGATGACGCTGCTGGTGCGCACCGATCCGGCGACCAGCGACTATTCCGGCCTCTCGATGCTGCTCGCGCCGAAGCCGCGCGGTACCGAGACGGATGCCTTTCCGGCGACCGGCATGACCGGCGGCGAGATCGAGGTGCTCGGCTATCGCGGCATGAAGGAGTACGAGCTCGGCTTTGACGGATTCAAGGTGCCGGCGGCGAACCTGCTCGGCGGGGTCGAGGGACAGGGCTTCAAGCAGCTGATGCAGACCTTCGAGAGCGCGCGCATTCAGACCGCGGCGCGGGCGATCGGTGTCGCGCAATGCGCGATGGAGCTGGGGCTGCGCTATGCGCAGGATCGCAAGCAGTTCGGCAAGGCACTGATCGACTTCCCCCGGGTCTATGGCAAGCTCGCGCTGATGGCGGTCGAGATCATGATCGCCCGCCAGCTCAGCTATCACGCCGGCCGCGAGAAGGACGAAGGCCGGCGCTGCGACCTCGAGGCGGGCATGGCGAAGCTCTTGGGCGCGCGCATTGCCTGGGCCTGCGCCGACAACGCCCTGCAGATCCATGGCGGCAACGGATTCGCGCTGGAATACAAGATAAGCCGGGTGCTATGCGATGCGCGGATCCTGAACATCTTCGAGGGCGCGGCCGAGATCCAGGCCCAGGTCATCGCCCGCCGCTTGCTGGAGAACCGAGATTGATCCGTTTCGTCGCGCCTTTCGCTCTGCTCGGGCTCGCCGCCTGCGTCATGCCCGCGCCTGAGACCGAAGTGCCGGAAGGCAACTGGCTGCTCCCCGGAACCACCTGGAAACTGGTGGAACTCGGCGGAGCGCCCTACACGGCGAGCACGACCGCGACCCTGACCGAGGACGGGCGGGTCACCGGTCAGGCGCCGTGCAACGCCTTCAATGCGAACTATGTCGGCCGCTGGCCGGATCTCAGCTTCGAGACGGTGGCGACCACGCGCGCCATCTGTCCGCAGATCGAGGAGGAGCGGCTGTTCTTGTCGGTGATGGATCAGGTGAACCATGCCGAGCTCCTGACCGACTCGCTGCTGCTGACCGGTCCCGACGGCGCCAGCCTGCGCTTCGTGCGGAGCTGAGTTTCGCTCAGCCGGCCCGGCGCAGGATCGCGTCGACGGCGCGGCCGCGCGCCGCCGGCAGGGTCGCGCGGGCCAGTGTCGGCGCGAGGCGGGCTTCGAGGAAAAATCCGGTCAGGCGCAGCGCCGCCGCGACATCCGCCGGCGCCGCGCGGTGGGGAGCGCCGTCGCACAGGAAGCCGGGCAGGGGCAGCAGGCGGTCGGCCCAAGGCCCGCCGCCCGCCCGGCTGACCGCCGCGCCGGATTTTGGCGACACATAGGCGAGATCGCCGGTCGCGCCCGTCGCGGCGCAGCGCGAAAGGTCGAGCCCGAAGCCAAGCTCCGCCAGCAGCGACAGCTCCCAGAGCGCGTAGCGCGCCGGCCAGTCCGGGGCGCGGCCGAGAGCGGCCACGAGATCGCGGCTGCCGGCGAACAGCGCGGGGTGCGAAGCCCGTTCCGGCAGCGCGGCGGCGATCAGCCCGGTGACGGCGCCGAGCGCGGCCAGCGCGGCGCGGTCCTCCATCAGCGCGGCGCCATGCGCGCGGATCGGATCGACGCGATACGCGCCGATATGCTCATCGAGCCGGGCGGACCATTCGACACTGATCTCCGCGCCCGGCTGCAGGATCGGCGCCATCCGCCGGCCCGCGCCGCCCCGCACCACGCCGGCGTGCCGGCCATGACCGGCGGTGAAGACCTCGATGATCGCCGAGGTTTCGCCATGCCGCCGGGTCGAGATCAGGATGCCTTCGTCGCGCCAGTCCATTCCACCAGTGTAGGAGCTTGGTCCTTGGCCTGCCAGCCGTCAGTCCGCCGCGAGGCTCGGGTCGTCGAGCAGGTGGCGGCCGGCGCGATCCTCGACCTCGATGGTCCAGAGGTCGGGATCGTAGCCGCGCTGGCGGGCGAGGGCGGCGTCGACCTCCGGTTCCTGCCCCTCGGCGAAGGCGATCCAGACCCGCGCGCCGGCGGCGTCATAGGCGCGCTGGAAGGCCCGCGCCCGGCCGTCGAGGCTGTTCACTTTCACGATCACCGCGCCCGCCGTCGCATCGCCGCGCGTCGTCACGAAGGCCGGGATTCCCGCCAGCCGCAGCCGCGCGAGATAGGCATGCACCCAGAAATCCGCGGTCAGGCGGGCCATTCGCTCAGGCGTCGCCGTCGCGGAAATCGAGGCCGATCTCGGTGAAGCGCTCGGCTTCGTCGAGCCAGTTCGGTCGTACCTTGACGGTCAGGAAAAGATGGACCTCCTGCCCGAGGAAGGCGCGGATTTCCTCGCGCGCCGCCTTGCCGATCGCCTTGATCGTCTCGCCCTTCGGGCCAAGCGTGATGCCCTTGTGGCCGTCGCGGGCGACATAGATCACCTGATCGATCCTGACCGAGCCGTCCTTGCGCTCCTCCCAGCCTTCGGTCTCGACCGTGAGCTCGTAGGGCAGTTCCTGATGCAGCCGCAGGGTCAGCTTCTCGCGCGTCATCTCGGCGGCGATCAGCCGCAGCGGCAGGTCGGCGATCTGGTCCTCGGGATAGAGCCAGGGCCCCGGCGGCACCTGCCGCGCCAGCCACGCCTTCAGGTGATCGACCCCGTGCCCGCGTTCCGCCGAGATCATGAAGGTTGCCTCGAACGCCCGCGCCTCGTTCATCGCGGCGCTCAGCGCCAGCAGCTTTTCGGCCGGCACCCGGTCGATCTTGTTGATGGCGAGCGCGACCCGCGCCTTGGGGGAAAGCTGCCCGCCGAGCGTCTCGAGGATGACGCGCACGCCCTCGGTCAGGCCGCGATGCGCCTCGACCAGCAGCACGGTGACATCGGCGTCGGCCGCCCCACCCCAGGCCGCCTTGACCATCGCCCGGTCGAGCCGGCGCCGCGGACGGAAAAGGCCGGGGGTATCGACGAAGATGAGCTGCGCCGCTCCCTCGATCGCAATGCCGCGGATCCGCGCGCGGGTGGTCTGGACCTTGTGGGTCACGATCGAGACCTTGGCGCCGACCATGCGGTTCAGCAGCGTCGATTTGCCGGCGTTCGGCTCGCCGATCAGGGCGACGACGCCGCAAAAGGTGGGTTCGACCTCGGTGCTGGCTCCGGTCATGGCTCGCCCTCCAGACTGGCGAGCAGCGCCTCGGCCGCCCGCTGTTGCGCCGCGCGCTTCGAGGCGGCGCTGCCCTCGGCCGCGCGCCCGTCCTCGAGCCGCGCGGCGACCGAAAAGATCGGCGCGTGGTCCGGCCCGCTGCGGTCGAGATCGTCATAGGCCGGCGGGCGCAAGCCGCGCGCCTGCGCCCATTCCTGCAGCGCGGTCTTGGCGTCGCGCGCCTGCCGCGGCGCGGCCTCGATCCGCGCTCCCCAATGGCGCAGGATCAGCGCCCGCGCCGGTTCAAGCCCGCCGTCGAGATAAACCGCGGCGATAACCGCCTCCATCGCATCGCCGAGCAGCGCGGTCTTGCGTCGCCCACCCGACAGCGTCTCGGATCGGCCCATGCGGAGTGCCACGCCAAGCTCCAGTTCGGCCGCGACTTCGGCGCAGGTCTCCTTGCGGACGAGCGCGTTCAGCCGCGGGGCGAGCTGACCCTCGGCGGCGGCGCGATCCTGTTCGAGCAGCGCCTCGGCGATGACGAGGCCGAGCACCCTGTCGCCGAGGAATTCCAGCCGCTGATTGTCGATCTCGCCCATCATCGACGGATGGGTCAGCGCCTCGATCAGCAGTTCGGGCCGGATGAAGTCATGCCCCAGCCGCGCCGCGGCCTCGGCCATCGGCCGGCTGAGCTTCACTCGATCGCCTTGAAGAAGCGGTCGGGCCGCCAGGTCCAGAAGGCGAGCATCGACGGCCCGGCCGAGGAGAAGATCACCCGGTCGGCCCGCCCGACCAGATTGGCGAAGGGAACGAAACCGACACCGCCGGCGGCGCGCGGAAAGCGCGAATCCATCGAATTGTCGCGATTGTCACCCATGAAGAAGAACTCGCCCTCGGGCACGGTGAAGACCGGGGTATTGTCGCCGAAACCGTCCTCGATGTTGAGGACCGCGTGCTCGACACCGTTCGGCAGCGTCTCGCGCGACTGCGCCGCGAGGCAATCGCCGCCGGGCGCCACGGGACGGTTCTCGCAGCGGGGCATGTTCGCCATCGGCCCCTGCGGCTCGTTCACTTCCGAGAAGGTGCCGTCCGGCACCTGCGGCACCTCGGTGCCATTGATGAAGAGGATGCCGCCGCGCATCTGAATCGTGTCGCCGGGCAGGCCGATGAGCCGTTTGATATAGTCGGTGCCGTTGGTCGGATGCTTGAAGACCACGACGTCGCCGCGCACCGGATCACGGGCGAGGATCCGCCCCTCGATCGGACAGAGGCCGAAGGGACAGGAATAGCGCGAATAGCCGTAGGCCATCTTGTTGACGAACAGGAAGTCGCCGATCAGCAGCGTCGGCTTCATCGAGCCCGAGGGGATCCAGAACGGCTGAAAGAACAGGGTGCGGATCAGGCCGGCCAGCAACAGCGCGTAGACGACGGTCTTGACGAGCTCGAGAACGCCGCCCTTCGCCTTGGTTTTGGTCGCCATCGCGCTCGCCCGTTGCCAGCCCGCGCCCACTCGGGGCGCGACGCGTTGTCGCCCCTTCCCCCGGGGCTGTCAAGGCGAGCCCGGCGAGGGTCCGGGACGACGCGCGGACAAGGCATGCGTGAATATCCATTCGAGATGCTGACGGAATAACGGGGGCGGCCATCCCAGACGAGTCAGGTCCTCTGGAACAATCCGAGTACGCCAGCCGCTGCCACGCCGCCAATGACCCAGCCCACCATCGCATGGATCCACAGATACACCCGGACCCACCAGCCGAGGGGCGTCGACATGTCCGGGCGAAACGCCCTGAATTGGTCCAGGTCGATGAACGGCACAAAGCTTTCGAAGGAGTAGATGAGGGGCACCAGGCGCGGCGCGGCGGTGTCCTTCACAGGGATCGTGGTCGGTAACATCACGCCCTGAGCGTTCGCGTAACAGACGAGAACGGCGCCAACGAAAACAAAGGCGGCGGCTGGCCAAATGGCCCGATGTGGACGGTAGCCATAACCAATGATGCGCAGCGCTTGTGTCCAGCCCCAGTGCCCAAGTCTGGCAAGCCCCCGCTTTCTGCTATTTTCTGCCGCGCGCGAGCGACGCTCCTTTTCGATGAGGACTGTAACCGCGTCGTCGCCATGCCCCATGTACCGCAAAACCTTGGCGAGTTGCTCGTAAGGCTGCGGCAGAAATTCCGACTGGTCGGTGAATTGTAGGTCCAACCACGACAGCCGCGTCCGTGCGTCTGAGGTGCCCTTTCCAAACCCTTGGTACTTACAACGATCGATCGAAAGATGACCTTTCGGCGGCCAGGAAACGGGGTCGTCATGGATCACGCCAAATTCGGCGGCTTCCGCGTCGAGAGTTCCCCGGATCGTGGCGTCCCTAAAGTAAACTCCTCCCTTGATGACTGAAAGCCCAAGTTTCAACGCAATGCCAAGCTCGACTCCTTTGGATCGGTCTTCGGCCACAATTCGCGCTCCCTCGCAGTCGAGATCCCGTTCGACCCGCGCGCCCAGCAAAGTCACCGTTCCATCGACGCGAACTTTGTTCAGCCTGACCCGGCTGCCTACGCTGGCCGCGTCAAGCGACAGAGCAAAGCCCGGCGGTCCGAAATAGTTGGACGCCTCCAAAAACCCGTGCATTTTTGGCGGGATGCTGATTCACTGGGCCGGGACATTCGACGGAGTGGGCGATGCGGCAGGCGGGTTTGTTCGACATCGAGGAGCGTCTTCGGGATCTGTCTGCGAAGGGTGACGACCTTGAGCGGGTAAATGGCCTGGTGGACTTTGAGGCTTTTCGGCCGGAGCTCGAGCGCGCGGTGCCCAGGTCGGACCGCGCGAAGGGCGGCCGCCCGCCCTATGACCATGTCTTGATGTTCCGGATCCTGATCCTTCAGGCGAGCCATTCGCTGTCGGACGAGCGGACGGAATACCTGATCAAGGACCGGCTTTCCTTCATGCGCTTCCTC
>NZ_CALAGI010000072.1 GCF_937891315.1 uncultured Amaricoccus sp.
TGCGCAATGTCTTAACCACCGGACGATTCCGTCCGGTTGGACATTGCTCTAGAGCCGACCGATCTCGATCCGCGCGCCAACCTTCGCGACCGCGCGATTGGCCTTCGCGGCCAGACCGCGGCTCTTGAAACCGCGCGGGGAACGGTGTATCGCCCCGGTCTCCCATCCCGGGACAGAGATCACGAACGCCGTGGCCGCTCCATTCCGTCGCTGACGGGGCGCGTCCGGCTCCAGGAGAGCGACATGAAGCTGCACGAACTCGCCGACAACGAAGGCGCCACCAAATCCCGCAAGCGCATCGCCCGCGGACCCGGCTCGGGCAAGGGCAAGACCGGCGGCCGGGGTATCAAGGGCCAGAAGTCGCGCTCGGGCGTGGCGATCAATGCCTACGAAGGCGGCCAGATGCCGCTCTACATGCGGCTGCCGAAGCGCGGCTTCCACAATATCAATGCGAAGCATTTCGCCGTCATCAATCTGGGCCTGCTGCAGAAATTCATCGACGCCGGCAAGATCGACCTCGCCGCCCCGGTCACCGAGGAGACCCTGGTGGCGAGCGGCCTCGTGCGGCGCCGGCTCGACGGCGTGCGCCTGCTCGCCAAGGGCGCCATCACCGCCAAGATCGATCTCGCAGTGACCGGCGCCTCGGCGGCGGCGATCGCGGCGATCGAGGCCGCCGGCGGAACCGTCACGGTGACCACTCCGGCCAAGGCCGAAGCCGCTTCCGAATAGGGGTCGCGGAATCGGGCTTGTGGCCGGGTTGCCGGCTGCGTAAGTCAGTGCTGTTTTCGCGCCGCTGGGTCCCCGGAAACGGGTCCGGCGGCGCCGTCATTGGAGGGGCCTTGAATGGCATCGGCGGCGGAACAGATGGCCTCCAACCTCAGTTGGGGCACCTTCGGCAAGGCCAAGGATCTGCAGAACCGGATCCTCTTCGCGATCGGCTTGCTGATCGTCTATCGCATCGGCACCTATATACCGGTTCCCGGCATCGACGCATCCAAGCTGCAGGCGTTCTTCACCCAGCAGAGCGCCGGCATCGGCGGCATGCTGAACATGTTCACCGGCGGCGCGGTTGCACGCATGGCGATCTTCTCGCTGGGGATCATGCCCTATATCTCGGCCTCGATCATCGTCCAGTTGCTGACCTCGATGGTGCCCTCGCTCGCCGCCCTGAAGAAGGAGGGCGAGGCGGGTCGCAAGAAGATCAACCAGTACACGCGCTACGGCACCGTGTTTCTGGCCACCTTCCAGGCTTACGGCCTGGCGATCGGCCTCGAATCCCAGGGGCTCGCCACCGATCCCGGCTGGTTCTTCCGGGTCAGCGTGGTGATCACGCTGGTCGGCGGCACCATGTTCCTGATGTGGCTCGGCGAGCAGATCACCGCGCGCGGCATCGGCAACGGCATCAGCCTCATCATCTTTGTCGGCATCGTCGCCCAGTTTCCCGAGGCGCTGGCCCGATTCTTCACGCAAGGCCGCGCCGGTACGCTGAGCCCGATCGTGATCGTCGGCGTGATGATCATGGCCGTCGCCGTGGTCGCCTTCGTGGTCTTCATGGAACGCGCGCTGCGCAAGATCCACATCCAGTATCCCAAGCGCCAGGTCGGGATGAAGATCTATGGCGGCGAGAGCTCGAATCTGCCGATCAAGGTCAATCCGGCGGGCGTCATTCCGGCGATCTTCGCCTCGTCGCTCCTGCTGCTGCCGGCGACCATCACCACCTTCTCCGGGCAGACGGGCGGCACCGGATGGATGAGCTACGTCGCAGCCTATATGGGCCACGGTCAGCCGCTCTATCTCATCTTCTTCGGCGCTCTCATCGTCTTTTTCACCTACTTCTACACCGCGAACGTTGCCTTCAAGTCGGATGACGTGGCGGACAATCTGAAAAAGCAGGGTGGCTTCATCCCGGGCATCCGTCCGGGCCAGAAGACCATCGAATATCTCGACTACGTCGTAACCCGGATCCTGGTGATCGGCGCGGCCTATCTCGCGGCGGTCTGCCTGCTGCCCGAAGTGCTGATTTCGCGCTTTTCGCTGCCATTCTACTTCGGGGGCACTTCCCTCTTGATCGTCGTGTCGGTTACGATGGATACCATCACACAGGTTCAGTCCCACATGCTCGCGCATCAATACGAAGGACTGATCGAAAAGTCGCGTTTACGCGGCAAGGGACGGGGGAAACCGAGACGATGAATATCATTCTGATAGGGCCGCCGGGAGCGGGCAAGGGAACGCAGGCCCGGATCCTGGTCGAGGGCCAGGGGATGGTCCAGCTGTCGACGGGCGACATGCTGCGCGCCGCCAAGAGCTCCGGCACCGAGATGGGCAAGAAGGTCGCCGAAGTGATGGCGCGTGGCGATCTCGTGACCGACGACATCGTCATCGGCCTGATCGCCGAGCAGCTCGACGGCGAAGCCGGCAAGCAGGGCCTGATCTTCGACGGGTTCCCGAGGACGCTGGCTCAGGCCGACGCGCTCGAGGATCTGCTGGCGGCCAAGGGCAAGAATCTCGACGCGGTGGTCGAGATGCGGGTCGATGACGAGGCACTGGTCGCGCGCATCTCCGGCCGCTTCACCTGCGCCAAATGCGGCGAGGTCTACCACGATACCGCGAAGCCGACGTCGAAGACCGGCGTCTGCGACAAATGCGGCTCGACCGAATTCGTCCGCCGCGCCGACGACAACGCCGAGACGGTCCGGGTGCGGCTGATGGCCTATTATCGCGGAACCGCGCCGCTCATCGGCTACTATCATGCCAAGGGCCGATTGAAGTCCGTCGACGGTCTCGGTGAGATCGACACGATTGCGGACGATATCCGGGGTGCGCTCGGCTTGTGACATCCGAGTGACACCGGCGGCTTTCCGCCCTTGACGCGGAGTTAGGGATTTCTATACTCCGCGCTCTCTCGAAAGGGAGTCGCTCCCCACTTTTCACCTCGCGGGGAGCGCGGGATGCTTGGGCCCAGGGACATGGGTATCGAAGCCCGCCGGCGGGAACGGCGGGCTATGGCTTTTGGACGGGGGCAGGGCGATAGGCCCGCACGGATGAACGGAGCAGAGACTTGGCGCGCATAGCTGGCGTTAACATTCCGACGAACAAGAGGGTGCAGATCGCGCTCACCTACATCACCGGTATCGGCAACTCGACCGCGAAGCAGATGTGCGAGGCGCTCGGTATCGCCGACAGCCGCCGCGTGAACGATCTGACCGACGCCGAGGTGCTGCGCATCCGCGAATATATCGACGCCAACTTGTCCGTCGAGGGCGACCTGCGGCGCGAAACCTCGATGAACATCAAGCGGCTGATGGATCTCGGCTGCTATCGCGGCCTGCGGCATCGCCGCGGTCTCCCGGTGCGCGGTCAGCGGACCCACACCAACGCACGCACGCGCAAGGGCCCCGCGAAGGCCATCGCCGGCAAGAAGAAGTAAGGAGGCCGGATCATGGCTCGCGAGAAGGCGCGCGTGAAGCGCAAGGAACGCAAGAACATCTCGACCGGCGTCTGCCACGTCAACGCCAGCTTCAACAACACGAAGATCCTGATCGCCGATGCCCAGGGCAATGCGATCGCCTGGTCGTCCGCCGGCACCATGGGCTTCAAGGGGTCGCGCAAGTCGACACCCTACGCCGCCCAGATGGCCGCCGAGGACGCCGGCAAGAAGGCGCAGGAGCATGGCGTGCGCACCCTCGAGGTCGAAGTGCAGGGGCCGGGTTCGGGCCGCGAGAGCGCGCTGCGCGCCCTGTCGGCCGTCGGCTTCCAGATCACCGCGATCCGCGACGTGACGCCGATCGCCCACAACGGCTGCCGTCCGCCGAAGCGCCGCCGCGTCTGACGATCATCGAAGTTTCGGCCGCCTGCCCACCGGGGCGGGCGGCCGCGTTTGCATTACCCTCGGGCGTTCGAAGGCCACGGATCCGGCCGGCGAACAGGAATGGAGGACCCACGCGATGATGATCCACAAGAACTGGCAGGAACTGATCCGGCCGACCGCCCTTGAGATCAAGGCCGGCGCCGATCCGCACCGCATGGCCACGGCCGTCGCGGAGCCGCTGGAGCGTGGGTTTGGCCTCACTCTGGGCAACGCGCTGCGCCGGGTCCTGCTCTCGTCCCTTCAAGGCGCGGCGATCACCTCGGTGCAGATCGACGGCGTGCTGCATGAGTTTTCGTCGGTGGCCGGCGTCCGCGAGGACGTGACGGACATCGTGCTGAACCTCAAAGGCGTGGCGGTCAAGATGGAAGTCGAGGGGCCGAAGCGCCTCGAGATCCGCGCGACCGGTCCTGGCGTCGTCACCGCCGGTGACATCGCGACCACCAACGGCATCGAGATCCTGAACCGCGACCATGTCGTCTGTCATCTCGACGACGGCGCCTCGCTGTTCATGGAGCTGATCGTCGAGCAGGGCAAATCCTACGTCCCGGCCGACAAGAATCGTCCCGAGGACGCGCCGATCGGCCTGATCTCGGTCGATGCCTTGTTCTCGCCGATCAAGAAGGTGAGCTACAAGGTCGAGCCGACCCGCGAGGGCCAGGTGCTCGACTATGACAAGCTGACTCTCAATATCGAGACCGACGGTTCGGTGAAGCCCGAGGATGCGATCGCCTACGCCGCCCGCATCCTGCAGGACCAGCTCTCGGTCTTCGTCAATTTCGAGGAGCCGAGCTCCGGCACCCGGCTGGACGACGCCGACGATCTCGAGTTCAACCCGCTTCTTCTGAAGAAGGTCGACGAGCTGGAGCTGTCGGTCCGTTCGGCGAACTGCCTGAAGAACGACAATATCGTCTATATCGGCGACCTGATCCAGAAGACCGAGGCGGAAATGCTCCGCACCCCGAACTTCGGTCGCAAGTCGCTGAACGAGATCAAGGAGGTCCTGACCACCATGGGCCTGCATCTCGGGATGGAGATTGTCGACTGGCCGCCGGAGAATATCGAGGATCTGGCCAAGAAGTACGAAGACCAGTTCTGAGAGATCGGCGGACCGAGGTCCGCCCTCCGCCGGCGCAACCCTTCGCGCCGGCGAAACCCGTAGGGCGGACATTTGTCCGCCATGCGGCGCCAACCCCGGGCAATTCCGCCCCAAGGAGTGCCGCCAGACGCAGGGCGGCCGGACAAAGCAAAACACACGTCAGGAGAATTTCCATGCGCCACGGCCACGGCTATCGCAAGCTGAACCGCACCCACGAGCATCGCAAGGCGATGTTCGCCAACATGTCCGCCAGCCTGATCGAGCATGAGCAGATCAAGACCACGCTGCCCAAGGCCAAGGAGCTGAAGCGGATCATCGACAAGCTCATCACCCTCGGCAAGAAGGGCGACCTGCATGCCCGCCGGCTCGCCGCCGCGCAGCTGAAGCAGGACGCCGCCGTCGCCAAGCTGTTCGACACGCTCGGCGCCCGCTACAAGGAGCGGAGCGGTGGCTATTCGCGTCTGCTGAAGGCCGGCTTCCGCTATGGCGACATGGCACCGATGGCGATCATCGAACTGGTCGATCGCGACCCGGCCGCCAAGGGCGCCGGCGACAAGGCCCGCCTCGCGGCCGAGGAAGCCGCCGCCTGATAGTCAGCGTACGACGCTCGACCCGGCCGGTCCCCGCGCGGGGCCGGCTTTTCTTTGCCCGGGCGTTGGCCTAGCCTCGCGCCCTGAACGATCGAGGGGGGCAGGGAGATGTTTCGCACCGCCGCGCTCGGCTTTCTCCTCCTCGCCACCCCCGCCGCGGGCGATCCGGCGGTGGGTCAGGTCGTGACGTTCCGCGACTGGGCGGTCGGCTGCGACAATACCGACTTCTGCGCCGCCTATGGCCTGCGAGCGGACGAGGGCACGGACGGCTATCTCCTCCTGCGGCGGATGGCCGGGCCGGACGCCGCCGCCACCGTCTCGCTTTTCGCCACGGCGCCCGACGGGATGACGGCGCCGGAAATGCGGGTGGAGATCCCGGGCGGTTTTGGTCCCCGGTCCTATCCGGTCGAAGGCGGTTATCCATACCTGACCGCCGAGGTCCCGCCCGAGGATATCGACGGGCTGATCCGGGCTCTGGCGACCGGCGCCCGGCTCGTTCTGACCGTGGTCGATGGCGGCCGGACCAGCGAGCCGGTGAGCCTGTCGCTCAGCGGCGCCTCGGCCGCGCTTCTCTATCTCGACGACCGGCAGGGCAGGGTGGGCACCGTCACCGCGCTGCTCCGGCCGGGTGCCGGCGACGCCCTGCTCGTTCCGCCGCCACCCGTCGCGCCGCCGGTCGCGCGCCGGCGGATGACGGAAATCGACCCGGTTCCGCCGCCGCCGCCCGGGCTCGCCACCTCCGGCGATCCGAGCTGTGCGGAAATCGGTCCGCTCGCTTTCGACCTTGGCGCTGGCGCGACGCTCTGGGGGCAATGCGAGATCGCCGCCGCCTATAACACCGCCTTCCGGTTCTGGCTGGTCGACGCGGCCGGTGTCCGGCCCGCCGCCTTCATCCCGCCGGGGCGGGTCGTCGACGATCCCGCCGTGCTGACCTCGCCCGCGCTCGACGCCGACGGGCTCGGTCTCGACGCGCTCAACCTCGGGCGCGGCGTCGGCGATTGTGGCGACCAGAGCGACTGGGGCTGGACTGGCGAACGTTTCGCGCTGCTCCGCTACCGGGAATTCGAGAGCTGCGCCGGTGTGCTGGTGGAAACCTGGCCGGTGCTCTGGCAGACCACGACGCCCTGAGACGCGCGGCGCCCTATCACCCCGGGACCGAACCCTCTATATGCCTTCCATGGCCGACCTTTTCGACAATATCCCCGCCAGCGACCCGCGCCCGAAGCGGGAAGCGGCGCCGGCGCCGAGACCTCTCGCCGACCGGCTGCGGCCCGCCAGGCTCGCCGAGGTGGTGGGTCAGGAGCATGTGCTCGGCGCGGAGGGACCGCTCGGTCATATGCTGGCGGACGGCAACCTCGGATCCATCGTCTTCTGGGGACCGCCCGGCGTCGGCAAGACCACCATCGCGCGACTGCTCGCCGACGCGACCGACCTCGCCTTCGTCCAGATCAGCGCGATCTTCACCGGCGTCGCCGACCTGCGCAAGATTTTCGACGCCGCGCGCCTGCGCCGCCAGAACGGCCGGGGCACGTTGCTCTTCGTCGACGAGATCCACCGGTTCAACAAGGCGCAGCAGGACGCCTTCCTGCCGCTGATGGAGGACGGCACCATCGTTCTCGTCGGCGCGACCACCGAGAATCCGTCCTTCGAACTCAACGCCGCGCTGCTCTCACGCGCGCGCGTACTGACGCTGCGCCGGCTCGGGCCCGAGATGCTTGATCTGCTGACGGAGCGGGCCGAGGCGATGCTCGGCCGGTCCTTGCCGTTGACGGCCGAGGCGCGGACCCAGCTCATCGAGATGGCCGACGGCGATGGACGCGCGCTGCTCAATCTCATCGAGCAGATCGCGCCGGAGACCGCGACGCTCGACGCGGCCGCCCTTTCGGCACGGCTGAGCCGGCGGGCGGCGCTGTTCGACAAGTCGGGCGACGGTCACTACAATCTGATTTCCGCGCTCCACAAGTCGGTGCGCGGTTCGGACCCGGACGCCGCGCTCTACTGGTTCGCCCGCATGCTCAAGGGCGGCGAGGATCCGCGGTTCCTTGCCCGGCGGATCACCCGCATGTCGATCGAGGATATCGGCCTCGCCGATCCGATGGCCCAGCGGCTGTGCCTCGACGCCTGGGCGACCTACGAGCGGCTCGGCTCGCCCGAGGGCGAGCTCGCCCTCGCCCAGGCGGTGATCTATCTCGCGCTGGCGCCGAAATCGAACGCGGCCTATGTCGCCTTCGGCGATGCGGCGCGGGCGGCGGAGCGCACCGGATCGCTGGCGCCGCCGAAACATATCCTCAACGCGCCGACCCGCTGGATGAAGGAGGAAGGCTTCGGCGCGGGCTATGTCTATGACCACGACACGCCGAACGCCTTCTCCGGCCGGGACTATTTTCCCGAAAGCATGGGGCGGGTGAGCTTCTATGCGCCCACCGAATTCGGGGCCGAGCGGGATCTGCGCAAAAGGATGGTTTCTTTGGCCGAAGAGCGCGTTAGATTGAATCAATCAGAGGCGGAGTAGACTCGCCTCCTCCTGCGCGGATCGCGCTTGCGAATGAGGTGCCGGTATCGCCAGGAGCCCGCGCAAAGCACCCGAGGTGCAGCTGATCTTCGTCAGCGTCGCGGCGCGGCTGCTGAGCACGGTCGATCTCGATTCGATCGTCGAGCGAGCGAGCCATCATAACAACGCCCGCGGCATCACCGGCCTGCTGCTCTACCGCGGCGAGTACTTCCATTCCATCCTGGAGGGGCCGGAGCGCGACGTCCTGCGCCGGATGGAGGTGATCATCACCGACGACAGACACCGCGAAATCAACATATTGCGCGAGCGAACCATCACCGAGCGGCGCTTTGCCAACTGGACCTTCGCGGCCGTGCCCCGCCCCGGTCCCGGCCTCGCGCATCTTCAGTCGCAAGACGAGTTTATTCGTACCCTGGCCACGCGGCTTCCTTGAGTCAGGATCCGCCCGCGAACGCCAAAAATTTCCACATCACACTGATTATCATAGAGTAATTGTGGGGATCGGTCGTATGCGAATCTGTGTCGTTATGATCGCAATGTGATCACTTTGTGACGGAGACCCTTGACTCGCGCTGTCGCTTCGGTTGATTGAGCGCAATCCCCAGGGTGATCGCACATGCACAATAGAAACGGTTCCGGCCAGCTTGTCGAATTCGCGTTCTCGTCGCGGGCGGCGGCCCGCATGCCGGTCGCCGCGCTGTTGCGGCTCGCGCATCAGGCGCGGCTGTTCAACACGCGAATGGCGATCACGGGTACTTTCTCGTTCGAGGACGGCGCCTTCTCGCAGGTGATCGAAGGACCCGGAGAGGTTGTGCTCGCCCTCGCGTCGCGCATCATGACTGATTCGCGCCACGCGGCGATCGCGATTCGCAGCTTTCGCGCGATTCCGGCCCGGCAGTTCCCCGCCTGGTCCGACACCGGCTTTTCCGCCGTTTCCGACATGGAAGCTTTCGCGCCGGTCGGCAATCTTCACATGTTGCCCGGCCTTCGCGTCTTCGCCGCCGTGCCCGCGGCCTCGCAGACACTCGGCGCCTCCGCTCCCTGAGCATTTCCGGCGCCGATCGGTGTTTGATTCCAGGCGCTTGATTCCCGGGCATACCCGCCGCGCCGTCGCGCCCTTGACAACGCGTCCGCCCCGGGGCCTTTGAGACGCGACAAACCAAAGGGGGTTGCGAGGCGCCGTGCCCGTCCTGCTTCAGATTGCGCTCGGCGGAGCGATCGGCGCCTCGGCGCGCTACCTGCTCGTCAACGCCGTCACGCGGTTCGTCGGCCCCGGCTTTCCATGGGGCACGTTCCTTGTGAACGTCGTCGGCTGCTTCGGCATCGGCCTCGCCGCCGCGCTGCTGCTCGGTTCGTCCGACCCCGCGCTCCGCCGCGTAGCACCCTTCGTGGTGCCAGGCGTGCTCGGCGGCTTCACGACCTTCTCGGCTTTCTCGCTCGAGACCTTCCAGCTCATCGACCGGGGCGCGCTGGCGGCGGCGGCCGCCTATGTCGGGGGGTCGGTCGGGATCGGCCTCGCGGCCCTGGTGGCGGGCCTCGGCCTCGCGCGCTGGATCACGCCATGAGCGGCGTGCGCCAGGTGACGGTCGAGGCGGACGCGGCCGAGCAGCGGCTCGACCGCTGGCTGCGCCGCCTTTACCCCGACCTGCCGCAGTCGCTGGTCGAACGGCTTTGCCGCAAGGGCGACATCAGGGTGGACGGCGGCCGGGTCCGCGCCTCGACCAAGCTGGAGCCGGGGCAGGTCGTGCGCCTGCCACCCATGCCCGGCCCCGCGCCGGCCACCCCGCGCGAGGCCTTCGTCTCGGAGGCCGACGCCGCGATGATCCGCGCCGCCGTCCTCTACCGCGACGCCGATGTCATCGCGCTCAACAAGCCGCCCGGCCTCGCGGTACAGGGCGGCTCCGGCCAGACGCGCCACGTCGATGGTCTCGCCGAGGCGCTGCGCTTCGAGAGGGAGGACAAGCCGCGCCTCGTCCACCGGCTCGACCGCGACACCTCCGGCATCCTGCTGCTCGCGCGGAGCGGCCGCGCCGCCGCCGGGCTCGCCCGCGCCTTCCAGTCACGCGACGCCCGCAAGATCTACTGGGCCGTGGTCGCCGGCGCGCCCTCGCCGAAGGCCGGCACCATCCGTTACGGTCTCGTCAAGGCGCCGGGACATGGGGCGGGCGGGGAGGGTGAGAAGATGCTGGTCGTCCCGCCCGACCGGATCGCCGCGACCGAGGGCGCGAAACGCGCGACCACCGACTATCGCGTGCTGGAAGCGGCCGGCAACCGCGCCGCCTGGGCCGCGCTGGCGCCGATCACCGGCCGCACCCACCAGCTTCGCGCGCATATGGCCGCGATCGGCCATCCGATCGTCGGCGATGGCAAGTACGGCGGCAATGCCCAGGAAAATACCGGAGAGGGCTGGGGCGCCCAACTCGGCGGCGGGGTCAGCCGCAAGCTGCATCTGCACGCCCGCCGGCTCGCGATCACCCATCCCGTCAGCGGCGCGCGCCTCGTGCTGACCGCGCCGCTGCCGGAACACATGAAGCGCACATGGGATCTGTTCGGCTGGCGGCCCGAGGATGTGCCGGATGATCCGTTCGAGGATTTCGAATGAGCCCCGGAAATCGAGGATCGAGGAAATGAACCCGGACCCCCGCCTCGTCGTCTTCGACATGGACGGCACGCTGATCGACAGCCAGCACCTGATCCTGGCGGCGATGACGCGCGCCTTCGACCAGGCCGGCCATCCGATGCCCGAACGGGCGGAGATCCTCGCCATCGTCGGCCTGTCGCTTCCCGAGGCGATGACCGCGCTCGCGCCGCACCTGCCGGCGGCGGAGACCGCGCGCCTCGCCGACCACTATCGCGAAAGCTTTGTCGTCCGGCGCGAGGCGGGCGAGGAGATCGCGCCGCTCTATCCCGGGGCGCGGGCCGCGCTCGACCGGCTCGCCGCCGACCCGGGGCTCCTGCTGGGGGTCGCCACCGGCAAGGCCCGACGCGGCCTCGATCATGTGCTGGCCATGCACGATCTCGGCGGCTATTTCGTCACCCTGCAGACGGCGGACGGTCATCCGTCCAAGCCGCATCCCGCGATGCTCCACCAGGCGCTGAGCGAGACCGGCGTCGGGCCGGCGCGCGCGGTGATGGTCGGCGACACGGAGTTCGACATGGCGATGGGCAAGGCGGCGGGCTTCGCCACCGTCGGCGTCGCGTGGGGCTATCACCCGCGCGAACGACTCGCCGCGGCCGGCGCGGACCGGGTCATCGAGGATTTCGCCGAGCTCGACACCGCGCTGGCGGAACTTGGGGCGCACCGATGAGCTGGACGCCGCGCGGCCGGGTCTGGACCGTGGTCAGCGTCGCCGAGACGCCCGCCGGCCACGCCGTCCTGCTCGACGGTCGGCCGTTGCGCACCCCCGCGAAGCTGGAGCTGATCGTCGCCTCCGCCGCGTTGGCGCGGGCCATCGCCGCGGAATGGGACGCCGTGACCGACCGGATCGCGCCCGAGCTCATGCCCTTCACCCGCGCGGCCAATACCGCGCTGGACCGCGTCGCCCGCGAGCGCGAGTTGGTGATCGACGCCATCGCGGCCTATGGCGAATCGGACCTGCTCTGCTACCGCGCCGAGGAACCGGAAGATCTCCGCCGCCAGCAGGACGCGGCCTGGGACCCCTGGCTCGCCTGGGCGGCCGCGGAGCTCGATGCTCCCCTGACCGTCGTCGGCGGCATCATTCACCAGCCACAACCCCCGGCCAGCCTCGCGGCGCTGCGCCGCGAGGTCGCGCGCCACGATGCGCTGGAACTGACCGCGCTGCATGAACTCGTGACCCTCTCCGGCTCGCTTGTCCTCGGTCTCGCCGTCGCGCGCGGGGCGATCGACGCGGCGGCGGCCTGGGGCCTGTCGCGCCTCGATGAGCTCTGGCAGGCCGAGTTGTGGGGCGCGGACGACGAGGCGGAAGAGGCGGCGGCGGTGAAGTCGCTCGCCTTCGCCCAGGCCGAAACGCTGCTCCGATTGTTGCGGCGCGGCGAATCGGCCCACTGAGTGGTCTTCGACCTCCGTAGCGGGCATTTGCCCGGCGGGGCGATTAAGATTCGAGCAAAATCTGGTTCAACCGCGACGATCGCTGCCTTTTCCTTGACCTTTCGAACGCGAAGTTGAACGTTTCGTAAAGAGCCGTTCCTTCGGGAGCGGTCGGTGACCGATGTCCCGACGACGTCGGGGGGGCTTCAGCAAAACAAAAGGGTATCATGCGAAATTTTCAGATCCTCGGAACGGCGCTCGCGCTGGCACTCGGCGCTGGCGCCGCGTCGGCTGCGACCCTCGCCGACGTGAAGGCGCGCGGGACGCTGAAATGCGGCACCAATACTGGTCTCGCCGGCTTCGCCGCGCCGGACGCCAACGGCTACTGGAAGGGCTTCGACACCTCGGTCTGCCGCGCGCTCGCCGCGGCCATCCTGGGCGATCAGGACAAGATCGAGTTCATTCCCACCACCGGCGAGACTCGCTTCACCGCGCTCGCCTCGGGTGAAATCGACGTCCTTGTGCGCAATTCCACCTGGACCTTCACCCGCGACACCGACCTCAAGCTCGATTTCGTCGCCGTGAACTACTACGACGGCCAGGGCTTCATGGTGAAGAAGGCTCTCGGCGTCACCTCCGCCAAGGATCTCGACGGAGCCACGGTCTGCATCCAGACCGGCACCACGACCGAGCTCAACCTCGCCGACTTCTTCAAGGCGAATGGCATGACCTACCAGCCGGTGCCGATCCAGACCGAGGCCGAGGCGAGCCAGCAGTTCCAGGCCGGCGCCTGCGACGCCTATACCACCGACGCTTCCGGCCTCGCCGCCGCCCGCGCCGCCTATTCCGCGCCGGATGACTACATGATCCTCCCCGAGATCATCTCGAAGGAGCCGCTCGGCCCGGTGGTGCGCCATGGCGACAACCAGTGGGGCGACATCGTGCGCTGGACCCTGTTCGCGCTGGTCGCCGCCGAGGAATACGGCGTGACGAAGGCCAATATCGAGGAGATGGCGACCACCTCGCAGAATCCGGAAGTGAAGCGCCTGCTCGGCTCCGAGGGCGATCTCGGCAAGCTGATCGGCCTCGACAAGGAATGGGCCAAGCGCGCCATCGCCGCCAATGGCAACTATGGCGAGATCTTCGCCGCCAATATCGGCGAAGGCACGCCGAGCAACATCGCCCGCGGCCTCAATGCCCAGTGGTACGAGGGCGGCCTCCAGTACGCGCCGCCGTTCCGGTAGTCGCTTCCGGGTGCCGGGCCTCGCGCCCGGCGCCTCCATCTCCCCCGCGCCAACGCCGGGGGGCTACGGCCGGATGCCCCGCGCGAAGGAGAGCAAGAGACGATGACCAGTCTGGACATGCCGACCAACGAGCGGTTTCGCCTGAGCATGCTGCTCTATGACACGCGATACCGTTCCCTGACGATCCAGGCCGTCGCTCTGCTCTGTTTCATGCTCGGCGCCGCCTGGCTGGTAAACAACACGATCCAGAACCTCGCCGCGCTCGGCAAGACCTTCGATTTCAGCTTCCTCGGCACCCGCGCCGGCTATGACATCAACCAGGCGCTTATCCCCTATACCAACGACAGCACCCATGGCCGGGCCGCCATCGTTGGCATCCTCAACACGCTGCTGATCGCGTTTTTCGGCTGCCTCGCCGCGACGATCATCGGCGTCGTCATGGGCGTGCTGCGCCTGTCCAACAACTGGCTCGTCGCCCGCCTTGCCTCGGTCTATGTCGAGAGCTTCCGCAACGTGCCGGTGCTGCTCTGGATCATCGCCATCATGGCGGTGCTGACCGAGATCGCGCCGTCTCCCGCCGCCTTCCGCGGCGACAACGCCACCGCCTCCATGTGGCTCTGGGATTCGCTGGCAGTAACCAATCGTGGCGTCTACATGCCCTGGCCGGTATTCGGCGCCGGCTGGCAGGTGGTGGCGCTGACCTTCCTCGGCTCGCTCATCGGCATCGCAATGTTCGGCCGCTACGCCCGCGCGCGGCAGGAGGCGACGGGCCAGATCCTGCCCACCTTCTGGATCAAGCTCGCGATCTTCTTCCTGCCGGCGATCCTCGTCGATTTCGTCATGGGCGGCTCGATCACCCTCGATTTCCCGTTCCTGCAGCGGTTCAATTTTCAGGGCGGCGGCTTCGTCGACAAGGCGTTCATCGCCCTGTGGCTGGCGCTCTCGCTCTATACCGGCTCGTTCATCGCCGAGAACGTCCGCGCCGGCATCAATTCCGTCTCGCGCGGCCAGAGCGAGGCGGCCGGGGCGCTCGGGCTGCGCTCGGGTCGGATCATGAGCCTCGTCGTACTGCCTCAGGCGCTGCGCGTCATCATTCCGCCGCTGATCTCGCAGTATCTCAATCTTACCAAGAACTCCTCGCTCGCCATCGCCGTCGGCTACATGGACGTGCGCGCCACGCTTGGCGGCATCACCATGAACCAGACCGGGCGCGAGCTGGAATGCATGCTGCTGCTGATGGGGTTCTATCTGGTGATCTGCCTCGCGATCTCCACGGGGATGAACTTCTACAATTCCCGCGTTTCGCTGAAGGAGCGTTGAGATGGCCGAGACCCTCTATGTCCGCCAGACCATGCTCGCGCCCGAGGAAGCGCCGGCGAGTCAGGTCGGATTGATCCGCTGGCTGCGCGAGAACCTGTTCTCGACCTGGCTCAACGCGATCCTGACGCTCGTCGCCGCCTATATCGTCTACGCGCTGCTCACCCACCTCTGGCCCTGGTTCGCCCATGCGGTCTGGAACGCGTCCTCGCTCAGCGAATGCCGCCAGATCATCACCGAGACCTGGGGCGAGGGGGCGACCGGCGCCTGTTTCGCCGTCATCAGGGAGCGCTGGCAGCAGTTCCTGTTCGGCTTCTACCCCAAGCCGCTGTACTGGCGCCCGACACTCGCCTTCTTCCTGATGCTGCTCGCCCTCGCGCCGGTGCTCTATACCGCCGTGCCGCGCAAGCTGCTCTGGTTCTCGATCGCCTTCCCCGGCATCGCCTTCTGGCTGCTCTGGGGCGGGTCGCTGATGCTGCCGATCGCGGTCTACGCGGGCTTCGGCGTCGGCTACCTCGCCTATCGCCTGCTGGCCGGTCGCGCCATCGCGCCGCTGGTCGCGGTGATCGCGGCGCTGATCTGGTGGGGCTATGTCGCCGGGCCGCTGAGCCGCGGCGCCGGCGATCTGCTGTTCCTGACGCCGGTCGGTTCCAAGAGTCTGGGCGGCTTCATGCTTTCCCTGATCATCGGCGTCACCGGAATCTCCTTCTCGCTGCCGCTCGGCGTCCTGCTGGCGCTGGGGCGACGGTCGGACATGATGCTGGTCAAGGCGCTCTCCGTCGGCTTCATCGAGTTCATCCGGGGCGTGCCGCTGATCACCCTGCTGCTCGTCGCCTCGTTCCTGCTCAATATCTTCATGCCGCCGGGCACCAATTTCGACATCGTCCTGCGCGTGATCATCATGGTCACATTGTTCGCCTCCGCCTACATGGCCGAGACCATCCGCGGCGGGCTCGCCGCCCTGCCGCGCGGCCAGTACGAGGCGGCGGACGCGCTCGGCCTCGACTACTGGAAGGCGATGCGGCTGATCATCATGCCGCAGGCGCTGAAGATCTCGATCCCCGGCATCGTCAACAACTTCATCGGCCTGTTCAAGGACACGACTCTGGTGGCGATCATCGGTCTCCTGGACCCGATCGCCCTGACCGGCGCCATCCGCGCCGACCAGAACTGGCAGGGCATCATCTGGGAGCTCTACGGGTTCGTCGCGCTGATGTTCTTTCTCTGCTGCTTCGGCATGTCGAAATATTCCCAGTATCTCGAGCGCAAGCTCCGCACCGATCACCGCTGAGGAGGCGCTGAAATGCCCGAAGCCCATCCCGTCAACGCCTCCGAGCTGGAACCGGTCCGGACGGACAAGCTCAAGGTTTCCGATCAGGTCGCGGTCGAGATCGTCGGCATGAACAAATGGTACGGCCAGTTCCATGTCCTGCGCGACGTGAACCTGACCGTGAGGCGCGGCGAGCGGATCGTCATCGCCGGCCCGTCGGGTTCCGGCAAGTCGACGCTGATCCGCTGCATCAACCGGCTGGAGGAGCACCAGAAGGGCAAGATCGTCGTCGATGGCGTCGAACTGACCTCCGACCTGAAGAACATCGACAAGGTGCGCTCCGAGGTCGGCATGGTGTTCCAGCATTTCAACCTGTTCCCGCACCTGACCATCCTCGAGAACTGCACCCTCGCGCCGATCTGGGTCCGCAAGACCCCGAAGAAGGAGGCCGAGGAGACGGCCATGCATTTCCTGCGCAAGGTCCGCATCCCGGAGCAGGCGAACAAGTATCCGGGCCAGCTCTCCGGCGGTCAGCAGCAGCGCGTGGCGATCGCCCGCTCGCTCTGCATGAAGCCGAAGATCATGCTCTTTGACGAGCCGACCTCCGCCCTCGACCCCGAGATGATCAAGGAGGTGCTCGACACGATGATCGAGCTCGCCGAGGAGGGGATGACCATGCTCTGCGTCACCCACGAGATGGGCTTCGCCCAGGCGGTGGCGAACCGGGTGATCTTCATGGACCAGGGCCAGATCGTCGAGCAGAACGAGCCGAAGGAATTCTTCAACAACCCGCAAAACGAGCGGACGAAGCTGTTCCTCAGCCAGATCCTCGGCCACTGATCCAGGATCCCGTTGGCCTGCTCAACGTGAGCGGGCCGACAAGTCTTGATACGAAGGCGGATGCAACAGACCCGCTTCACGGGTCGGGCGATTCGCCCCACCCGCCCGTCCTTCAGAGCGCGCGCGGCACCACGAAGGCGACGAGGCGTCCGGCGTTCCAGGCTACCGCGCCCCAATCCTCCACATCGAAATCGATCACCGCCGTGGCGGCGGTGGGATAGTGGGCGAACTCCGGATCATCCGGCACGTCGGCGAGCAGGCGGCGCGCCAGCGATCCGATGCCCGGCTGGTGCCCGATCATCAGGACTCCGGCGCCGTGGGCCTCGCGCAAGACGCCGAGCATCCGCTCGGGGTCGGCCTCGTACAATTCGGGCAGAAACCGCGCCGGTCCCTGGCCGAGCACCGCCGCGATCTCGAACCAGGTCTCGCGCGTACGCGTCGCGCTGGAAACCAGCGCTTCGTCGGGTCGGTAGCCCTGGTCCCTCAGCCAGCCGCCGATCGCCGCGGCATTGCGCCGGCCCCGACCGTTCAGCGGGCGATCGATATCCGCCTGGCCGGCGTCGGCCCAGCTGGACTTGGCATGGCGCATGAGGATCAGCCGTTTCATATTGCCTGTCTGTCATGGATATTGGGCGGAAGAAAGCGCGGCGCCGCGGCGGAATTCCCGCGCGCCGCCGCGAGCGGCCTTCGTCGCGGGACGAGTCCCGGTGACCGAACCAGCGACAGAGTTTGTCCGAAAAGACGAATTGGCCCCGCGCTGTTTGGTGTCAGGATCGGCGGACGCGTCCCGCCGCCGAGGCGACGGGCAAGTGAGGCGGACCCGCCCGATGATGAGACTTGACCAATTGCGCTCCCATGTCGTCCGAAGACTTCCGCCCCGGCTGAGGGCGGCGAAGCGCGCCACTTCGGCCTGGCGCTGGGGCGAGCCGGAATTGCGCCTGCTGCCCGCTCTCTGCCAGCGCCACCGGCTGTCCATCGATATCGGTGCCAACGACGGGACCTATACTTGGCACCTTGCCCGCTTTTCCGCTGGCGTGGTGGCGTTCGAGCCGCAGCCTGACTACGCGGACGGCCTGGTCGCGGCGTTCAGGGATCGCGTTCGCGTGGAGCGCGTTGCTTTGTCCGACACGGAGGGTGAAGCGGTGCTGCGTGTCCCGCTCGATGCCCCTTTGCTCGGTTGCGCCACGATCGAAGCGGAGAACACGCTGGCCGAGCTTGTGGTGCGCGATTTGGTCGTCGCGAAGCGCAGGCTGGACAGCTATGCGCTGGATTCGGTCGGCCTGATCAAGATCGATGTGGAGGGGCATGAACTGGCGGTGCTGCGCGGCGCGGCGCGCCTGCTGGCGAGGGACAAGCCGAACCTGATCATAGAGGCCGAGGAGCGCCACCGCGCGGGGGCGGTCGATTCGATCCTGGCGTACCTCCGTCCGCTTGGGTACCGCGGATACTATCTGGCGGAGGACGCCTTGCGGCCGGTGGAGGACGAAGGCGATGCGACCGCCATAGCCCAGCGTTGCGCGCAGCTCGGCATATACAATTTCATATTCAAGGCGACCTGACCGGGCCGCGCTGGGAAATGTGCACAGCGCGTCGTCCCGCCAATGGCTTGTGGAACGCGGCCATGTGAAAGGCCGACTGCGCGGCGGGCTGTCCGGGGCCGACGGGGCAGGCGCGGCGCACGAGACAGCCGCCGCCGAGGCATTCGGCGCCGGCCGGCGTGTCGAGATGGGCATGGCACCGGGGAACATCGTAGCCCGCGCCGGTCAGCGCGCCGACGGGGCAGGCCGAGAGACAGGGCGCGGCGCATCCGGGACAGGGCATCACGGCCGGGTCGTCGACGGCGAACCGGTCTCCAAAGGCCAGCGCTGCCCGGTAGGATACGAACAGCCCGGCTTCCGCATGCACCAGCATCCCCACCGGCGACGGCCAAGCCCGCCCGCTCCGCCGCGCCCAGGCGAGGAACGGCTGAAATGGCGGCCCGCCGAACGGAAAGAGCGCCTGTGCCCCGAACTCGCGGGCGAGGCCGCCCACGACCCGCGCGGACCAGCGGTCGAGCGGATCGGCGCCGCCGTCGCGCCGTTCCGGGCTGTCGGCGAAGATCGGCCAGAAGTCGGGCCCCGGCCCGAGCAGCAGCAACGTACCGCAGGTCTCGGGCGCGCCGTCCGCCGGCCCGGGATGAAAGCCGCCGAGCACCGCGAGCCCGCGCGCACCGACCGCCGCCGTGATCTCGGCGGCGCCGGGCGACGCGTGCGCGCGCTCGGTCACGCCTTGATCAGCGTGCCGGCGCCATGGGCGGTGAACAGCTCGAGCAGAACCGCGTGCGGCGCGCGGCCGTCGAGGATGACCACCGCCCGCACCCCGCCGCCGATCGCATCGAGCGCGGTTTGGGTCTTGGGGATCATCCCGCCGGCGATCACGCCTTCCTCGGTCAACCGCGACACGTCGGTCGGGGTCAGTTGCGTGCGCAATTCCCCACGCTCGTCCTTGACGCCCGGGACGTCGGTCAGCAGCAGCAGACGGTCCGCCTTCATCGCCGCGGCGATCGCGCCGGCGGCGGTGTCGCCGTTGACATTGTAGGTCTCGCCATGCCGCCCCATGCCGAGCGGTGCGACGACCGGGATGAAGTCCGAACCGAGGAAGCTGCGCAGCACCTCGGGATTCATCTCGACCGGCCGGCCAACAAAGCCGAGATCGACCTCGATCCGGCGCCCGTCGCGGGTGACGGTCGCCAGATCCTTCTCGCAGATCATCAGGCTCGCATCCTTGCCGGAGAGGCCGACCGCCTTGCCGCCCTGGGCGTTGATCGCCTGGACGATGCGCTTGTTGATCCGGCCGGACAGCACCATCTCGACCACCTCCACGGTGGCGGCGTCGCTGACCCGCTTGCCTTCGACGAATTCCGACTTGATGTCGAGCCGCTTCAGCATGTCGTTGATCATCGGTCCGCCGCCGTGGACCACCACCGGATTGACGTTGCACTGTTTCATCAGCACCACGTCGCGGGCGAACTCGTCCATCGCCTCGTCGCTGCCCATGGCATGGCCGCCAAGCTTGATGACGATGGTGGCGCCGTCGTAACGCTGCAGGAATGGCAGCGCCTCGCTCAGCGTGCGGGCGGTGGCGATCCAGTCGCGGGTATGGGCGTTCGACCGTTCCATGCCGCCGCTTCTCCTCTGTCAGGCCGCGTCCCCGCGCGATCTCGCGTGGTGGTCTCCCGTTGCGGAGGAACCGACGGCGGCATACATAGTTTGCCAACAGGGAGCAAGGAGAAGGCCGCGATGCCCGCCGCGAAACTCCGTCTCATGGCCACGCTGGCGGCGCTTGCCATTTCGGCGGGGGCCGCGGGCGCCCAGTCGCTCGACAATCCGCGATGTCCGATGTGGTTCAATCTCTACGATACCACCGTCCAGCAATTCGGGAACAACACGCGCGGCAACCGGCAGGCGCCGGCGCCCGTCATGAACGCGGCGCGCCAGGTCCGCATGGGCAATTGCCTGACCTTTGCCCGCGCCCTCGCCGGACTGGACGCGATCCCCGAAGCCGCCGGCGCCAAGGCGCGGACGCCGTCGGGGCCCGCGATCCGGCCGATCTATATCCATGCCGGTATCGTGACCTCGACCGAGGACGACGCGCGGGCGCGCGCCTTTTTCGAACGGCAGGGTCTTGGCGTGCGCAGCGTCGGCGCGGCGTATCTCGGCCGCCGGATCTATGTCGGCCCCTTCGCCACGGCCGGTCAGCTCGAGGCGGCGCGGACGCTGGCGATCCAGGCGGGCTTTGCCTACCCCTATCCGGCGGCGATCTGATGCGCGCGTTCCTCGCCCCGCTGAGCCTTGTCGCGGCGCTGGCCGGCTGCGCCCTTCCCCAGCCGGAGGTCGGCCGCGCGCAATGCGTCGCTTTGTTCGAGTATTACGACTATGTCGTGAACGCCTTCCAGCCGGACAGCTACAGCGCCAGTTCCGACCGCTATATCCAGTCGCCGATGGTCAGCCGGCAGGCGCAGCGGCTGATGCTCGCCGGTTGCGTCACCTCGACGGATGATCTGAACGGGCTGGAGCAGTTGGGCGCGACGCTCGGCTACCGCGCACCGATCGACAGCGGCGCGACGATCCCGCCGACGGCGGTCAGCGTCGGCGTCGTGACCAGCCTGACGGATGTGACGCGCGCGACGGTCTTCTTCCGCGGTCTCGGCTATGGCACGCGGGCGATCGGCGCCGAGGGGCTGGGCACGCGCTTCTATATCGGCCCCTTCGTTTCGGAAGGCGCGATGGCCGAGGCGATCGCCACCGCCGAACGGGCGGGTTTCATCGCGCCCTATCCGACCAAGGCCTTCCGCTTCTGGCCCTGGTGAGGGGGCGGACAGGGGCGGACAGATGTCCGCCCAACGGGGGCGCGGTTCACCGGGATCGGAGCGTCGCGAGCATGCGGGCGAGGCCGCAGGCGGCGGCGACGCCGTCGATGACGGGCACGCCATGCGCGCGGGCGAGGCGCTCCGGCAGGTCGGCCATGCCGGCGCAGCCGAGCACGATCCCCTCGGCCCCGTCCTCGGCCAGAGCAACCGTGATCGTCTCGGAGATCCGCGCCTCGGCGGCGGCGACGTCGAGCACCGGCACCTCGCTTGCCCGCACCCCGACGCAGCCGGCGACGCCGTAGCGCGCGAGATTGGCCGCGATCACCGGCACGGAGACCGACAGCGTGGTCACCACGCCATAGGGCCGGCCGAGCAGGGCGGCGGCGTGGAAGGCGGCCTCGCCGATGCCGATCACCGGGCAGGTCGCGACGGCCCGCGCCTCGTCGAGGCCGGTGTCGTCGAAACAGGCGATGACGATTGCCGCGACGTCGTTCCCGGCCGCGCGCACCTCCTCGATGAGGCCAGGCAGCGCGGCGGCGCCGTCCTCCGGTCCCTGGATCGCGGGGGGGCCTTGGCGGTTGGTGCGCGCGACGATCTCGACATCGGGCGCGGCCACCGCGCGGGCGGCGGCGGCGATGGTCGCGGTCATCGCCGCCGTGCTGTTGGGATTGATGTAGAGGATGCGCATTCGGCTCAGAGCGTGGCCTTGCCGGCGTCGGAAGCGAGCTTCGAGCGCCGGCGCTGCGCCGCGACGGCGAAGGCGACGAAGATCGCGATGATCGCGAAGGAAAAGACCGTGGTCAGGGTGCCGAGCGCGAACAGGACCGGGGAAGTGACATTGGTCGTCATGCCGTAGATCTCGAGCGGCAGGGTATTGTGGCTGCCCGAGGTCAGGAGCGTGCGGGCGAATTCGTCGTAGGAGAGGGTGAAGCCGAAAAGCGCCACGCCGATCAGGCTCGGGGCGATGATCGGGATCACCACATGGCGCAGGGTCTGCCACGCGCTCGCGCCCTGGTCGCGCGCGGCTTCCTCATAGGCCGGATTGAAGCGGTTGAAGATCGCAAACATGATCAGCAGGCCGAAGGGCAGGGTCCAGGTCAGCTGCGCGCCGAAGCCGCTGGTCGCCCAATGCACGTCCCATCCGAGCTGGCTGAAGATGAGGCCGACGCCGAGCGAGACGAGGATCGAGGGAATGATCAGGCTGGCGATGATGAGATAGAACAGCGACCCCGATCCGGCGAAGCGCTTGCGGAAGGCGAGGCCGCCCATCACCGAGATCACCACGGTCGTGACCATCACCATCAGCCCGAGCGCCACCGAGCGGCGGAAGGCGCCCCAGATGTCGCCGACGGACTGTTGCTGGAACAGCTGGTGGAACCAGTGGGTGGAAACACCCCGCATCGGGAAGGTAAGTCCGCCCTGTGGTCCCTGGAAGCTCAGGATGCCGATGGTAATGGTCGGGCCGTAGAGAAACAGCATGAAGACGATGAAGAAGGCGGCCAGCACGTAGAAGGAGCCCGGGCGTTTCTCGTGCATTCTCAGAGCTCCTGCCGGATATTGACGAAGCGCAGCATGATGCCGATCACCATCAGCACGGTGACGAGCAGGACGACGGCGGTCGCGGCGGCCGAAGGATATTGCAGGAGGCCGATGTCATTCGAGATCAGCCGGCCGACATTGGCCGATTGCGAGCCCGACATGATGCGCACGGTGACGAAATCGCCCATTACCAGCGTCACGACGAAGATCGAGCCGATCATGATCCCCGGCTTGGTCAGCGGGATGATGACGTTGGTCAGGATCTGGAACCCGCTGGCGCCATTGTCGCGCGCCGCCTCGATCAGCGATTTGTCGATGCGGGTCATGGTGTTGAAGATCGGCACTACCATGAAGAGCGTGTAGAGATGCACGAAGGCGAGCACGACCGAGAAGTCCGAGAACAGCAGCCATTCGACCGGTGAGTCGATCAGGCCGAGGCTGAGCAGTGTCGAATTGGCGATGCCGTTGCGCCCAAGGAACGGGATCCAGGAGATCATGCGGATGATGTTCGAGGTCCAGAACGGGATGGTGCAGAGCAGGAACAGCGCCGTCTGCCAAGTCTGGGTATGGATATGGAACGCCATGAAATAGGCGATGGTAAAGCCGATGGCCAGCGTGAAGAACCAGGTCAGCCCGGCGTACATGAAGGTCTTGGCGAACACCTGATAGGTGACGGGCGAGCCGAACAGGAACTGGTAGTTGTCGAACTGGAAGGCCGGATAGATCGAGAATTCGGTCGCGCCCCAGAAGCTGACCATGAAGATCATGAGGATCGGCAGGATCAGGAAGAAGACCAGGATCAGCGCCAAAGGACTGGCCAGCAGCCAGCCGGTCAGCGTGTCGGATCTCTTTTCGGATGCCTGCATGGATCACCGGACCTTTCGGGGGACGTCGGCGGCGCAGGGCGGACCTCGGTCCGCCGTTTCGCGCCGCCAGTTCGTTGCAAAAGGGCGGACCGGGGTCCGCCCTACGGTCCGCCCCGGATCAGGAGGCGATGAACTCGTTCCACTTGCGGACCATGTACTGGTTCTCGTCCATCACCGAGTTCCAGCAGGCGACCGCGCCCATCCGCTCGTCGTAGGAGCCGCCGTCGCGCACGTCGCCGGTCGTGGCGAGCTTGTCGCCGGTCGGGCTGACGATATCGCCGGTGGCGGGCTTGCCCTCATACCAGTAGCCCCACTCGTTCTCGGACATGAATTCCTTGGAGGTCGAGGGCACGGCCGAGTAATAGCCTTGGCGCATAAGGTAGCCGCCGACCCAGCCGGAGAGATACCAGTTGATGTATTCATAGGCCGCGTCGAGCTCGATGCCGCTCAGCGACTTGGAGAGGCCGAGGCCGCCGCCCCAGGAGCGATAGCCTTCCTTCAGCGGCTGGTAGACGCAGGGAATGCCGCGGGATTTGACGGCGGTGATCGCCGGGGACCACATCGACTGGATCACCACTTCGCCGGAGGCCATCAGGTTGACGCTCTCGTCGAAGCTTTTCCAGAAGGCGCGGAACTGGCCGTTCTTCTTGGCCTCGGTGAAGATCGCGATGGTCTTGTCGATCTCCTCCTTGGTCATGTTGCCCTTGTCGCCGTAGGTGATCTCGCCCATCGACTCGCAGGTCATGGCCATGTCCATGATGCCGATCGAGGAAATGTCGAGGATCGACGCCTTGCCCTTGAACTCGGGGTTCAAGAGCTCCTTCCAGTGCTCGATCGGCCGGCCGATCAGATCGGGACGGATGCCGAGCGTATCGGCGTTGTAGATCGTCGGGATCAGGGTCATCCACTGCGTCGGCTCGGTGGCGAAGGTCGTGGAATCCTCGCTTTCGACGAAACCGACCTTGGACGGCGCGGTGCCTTGCGCGACCACGCTCTCGGGCGTCAGCTTGCCTGTGACAAAGATCGGCGAGATCTTGTCGAAATTCGCGATCCTGGTCGTGTCCATCGCCTGCAGGTTGCCGGTCGGCCAGACCTTCTTGCAGATCCAGTATTCGATGTCGGCGATGTCGAAGCTGTTCGGCTGGGTCGCCGCGCGCTGCGTCACGCTGTCGGAATCGAGCGCGGTCATCTCGAGCGTGAAGCCGAGGTCTTCCTTCACCTTCACCGCGACGTCGTTCAGGTTCGACACGCCGGTGCCGAACTGGCGGATCGTCACGTCCTTGATGTTCTGCGCCCAGATCATCGGCGCGCCGATCGTGTTGGCCGCGGCCGCCACGGCGGTCGCGGCGGCGCCCTTCAGCACCGAGCGGCGGCTCGGGCCGCTGATCGTGGCGGTTTCGGGCAGTTTCATCATTCGCGTTTCTCCTTCGAAGTATGGGGGTCGCGCGCGGCCCCGCTTCGCTCTTGGTTCAGGCGCTCAGGCGATGCTGGTCGGCGGGATCCCAGGCGACGCCGACGGTGGCGCTCGGTTCGAGCGGCGCGGCGAAGAAATCGGCTTCGGGCAGGATCGCGGTCAGTTCGCCCGCCTCTGGCGCGGCGAGCGAGACATGGACGGTGGCGCCCTGATACTCGACGCCCGAGACCGTCGCAGGCATTCCGTCACCGCCGCGACGCAGCCGCAGCCGATCGGCGCGCACCGCGAACCGCGCGCCCGGCGCGCCGATGACATTGTGCCCGCCCATGAAGCGGGCGACGAATTCGGTGTTCGGCGCGTTGAAGACCTCGCGCGCGGGGCCCGCCTGCTCGATGCGGCCGGCGTTCATCAGCACGATCTCGTCGGCGAGGCCGAGCGCCTCCTCCTGCCCGTGGGTGACATGGACGAAGGTGATTCCGAGCTCGCGCTGCAGCTTGCGCAGCTCCGCCCGCATCCGCACGCGCAGGAACGGATCGAGCGCGGACAGCGGCTCGTCGAGCAGGAGCACGCGCGGGCTGGTGATGAGCGCGCGGGCGAGGGCGACCCGCTGCTGCTGTCCGCCCGAGAGCTGCGCGGGCATCCGGGTCGCATAGCGGCTCATGTCGACGAGTTCGAGCAGCTCGCGCGCCTTGGCGAGCCGCGTCGCCTTGTCGACGCCCTTCATCTTGAGGCTGAAGGCGACGTTCTCCTCGACGCTCAGATGCGGAAACAGGGCATAGCTCTGGAACATCATCGCCGTGCCGCGCCGTGCCGGCGGCAGGTGCGAAATGTCGGTGCCGTCGAGCACGATCGCGCCTTCCGAAACGCTCTCGTGCCCGGCGATCATCCGCAGCGTCGAGCTCTTGCCGCAGCCGGAGGGGCCGAGCAGGCAGACATAGCCGCCGGCGGGGAAGACATGGCTGATCGCATCCACCGCCACGCTGTCGCCATAGCGCTTGGTCAATGCCGCGAGTTCGAGATCGTGGGGTGTGCGCATGGTCCCTCGTCGCCGGTCCACATCGATGGGGTCAGGATCGTCGTTCCGATTTGGCGAACTGTCGGCGGCGGGTGCAAAGTCCGAGCGTTCGGCCCGGACGTCTTCGGACCGAAAATCCGGCGGCTGGCGAAAAATTAACCATTTCGTGTGCAAAAGGCACGCGGATCGTATACGATACTGAAAGGGTTGGCGCCGGGCGAACCAATCTGGATACAAGCGTGGACCGAATCGGCCTAGGGTCGCTTCGAGATCTCGAAGCCCGTTCCTTTCGAAGACATGACCGGATTGCCTCGACACGAGCTCGCCGCGACTTCCCCCGACGACGGCGGAACCATCCAGCCGAGCGCGGAGATCGCGCGCAGCCTCGAACGCGCCATTCTCGAGCATCGCCTGCCGCCGGGCGCCAAGCTGTCGGAGGATGAGGTGGGCGAGATCTTCGGCGCCGGGCGCACGGTGGTGCGCGGCGCGCTGCAATCGCTCGCGCATCGCAATCTCGTCACCATCAAGCGCAATCGCGGCGCCTTCGTGGCGCGGCCCGATCCGCGCGAGGCGCGCGAGGTATTCGAGGCGCGCGCGCTGCTGGAGCCGCGCACCGCGCATTCCGCCGCCGGCCGCGCCACCCCGGCCGAGCTGCGCCAGCTCACCGCGCACATAGAGGCCGAGCACGCGGCGCTCCGGTCCGGCGATCTCGGCCGCGCGGTCTATCTGTCGGGCCTGTTCCACGGCGCGATCGCCGAGATCGCGCGCCAGCGGACAATCGCCGAATTCATCGCCGCGCTGGTCTCGCGCTCGTCGCTGATCATCGCGCTCTACTGGAAAAGGCGTGACACCTTGTGCGAAAGTCACGCGCATCACGCATTGATGGACGCCATCGCGGCGGGGGAGGGACGTCTGGCCGAGGAATTGATGCAGAGCCATCTGGTCGACCTGCTGTCGGGTCTCGACCTCACCGAAAGGCGCGCCGCGCCGCGCAGCCTGCGCGACATGTTCGAGAGGTCCGCCTGATGCGGATCGCGCCGATGTCGCTGGCGGATCTCGATCGCGTGCTCGACTGGGCGGCGGCCGAAGGCTGGAACCCCGGGCTCGACGACGCCGCCGCCTTCCACGCCGCGGATCCGGACGGTTTCCTGATGGGTTGGGTCGGAGACGAGCCGGTGGCGGCGATCTCGGTCGTGCGCCACAATCCGAGCTACGGTTTTCTCGGCCTTTTCATCACCCGCCCCGAATGGCGCGGACAGGGGGTGGGAGGCAAGCTGTGGCAGGCCGGGATGGACCATCTCGGCGACCGGATCGTCGGCCTCGACGGCGTGCTGGCGCAGCAGGGGAACTACGCCCGCGCCGGCTTCGCGCTCGCGCATCGCACGATTCGGTTCGCGGCGTCGGCGCCGCCCGATCCCTGGCCGCCGGCGCGCCGCGTCGAGCCGAGAATGCTGCCGGACCTGGTCGGGCTCGACACCTTCGTGTCGGGCGAGGAACGGGCGGACTATCTCGGCGCCTGGTTCACCGACACGCCAACGCGGCGCACGCTCGCGCTGGTCGATTCGGGCGAGATCACCGGCGTCGGCACCATCCGCGCCTGTCGCGAGGGCTACAAGGTCGGCCCGCTGATCGCGCCGAAGGTGGCGGAGGCCGCGTCGCTCCTGCGCGCGCTCGCCGCGGCGATCGGCACCCGGTCGGTGCTGATCGACATGCCGGAAGCCAATCCGGCGGCCCTCGCCATGGCCGAGCATCTCGGATTCAAGCCGATGTTCGAGACGGCGCGCATGTACAAGGGGGCGCCACCGCTCGGCAAGCCCGCCGCGATCTTCGGCGAGACGACGCTGGAACTCGGCTGAGGCGGCGGCGGAAGGCCTCGCCCGCGCGGGATCAGCCGGTGGCGTCGAAGGCGGCGACGCTGGCGCGGGCCGCCTCGGCGACACGCGCGACCGACCAACCCGGCTGGAACAGCGAGGAGCCAAGGCCGAAGCCGTCGGCGCCCGCCGCGCGCCAGTGTGCGAAATCGGCGGGTCCGACGCCGCCCACGGCATAGACCGCCGTCCCGACCGGCAGCACCGCGCGGATCGCGCGCAGCCCCTCCGGCCCCATCATTCCGGCGGGGAAGATCTTCAGCGCATCGGCTCCGGCGCCGAGCGCGGCGAAACATTCGCTCGGCGTGAAGACCCCGGGATAGGAACCGAGTCCCAGCGCCTTGGTCCGGGCGATGACGGCGGCGTCGCAGTTCGGCGAGACGATGAAGGTCGCCCCGGTATCGGCCACCGCGCGCGCCTCGTCCTCGGTCAATACGGTGCCCGCGCCGATCCGCGCCCGTGTTCCGAACCGCTCCTGCATCGCCGCGATGCTTTCCAGCGGCCGCGGCGAGTTCAGCGGCACCTCGATCCAGACGATCCCGGCCTCGATCAGCGTCTCGGCGGTATCGAGCGCGCGCGAAGGATCGAGCCCGCGCAGGATGGCGATCAGGCGCCGGCTCATTGGTGCTGTCTTTCGGCGAGCAACTGTCTGTGCGCCGCGGCGAGACCGGCGAGCGTCATTTCGGTGGCGTCGTGGATGCGCGGCGCCAGCCCGCCGAGCCGCAGCGCGGCGACATAGGCCTCCGTCATCCGGCGCGCGCCGATCATCACGATGTCCCGCCCGAGCCAGTACGGGCGCGCGCCGGCCAGCTCCATGCCGATGAGATAGCCCGACAGCCGTGCCCGCGATCGCTCCGACGACAGCTCGGCCAGCAGGGCCTCGGCGCGCAGGCCGAACATTCGGGCCGAGGCCCGTTCCGGCCGGACCAGCGTCTCCTCCACGGCGACGGCGAAATCCTCGTCCGACCAGCCGTCGGCCGCGACGGTGTGGCGCAGGACAGAGGCGGAGGAGAGCAGCGCGAAAAGCTCGCCCGTCATGAAGGTAACGAAGCTCACCACCTCGCCGGCGCTGACATGCGCCCATTTGGTGTGGGTGCCGGGCAGGCAGACCACACCGTCGAAACCGGGCTCGCGCGCCAGCAACCCGGCGATCTGGGTTTCCTCGCCGCGCATGACGTCGGGCGGCATATCTTGCCGCATGCCCGGCAGGATATGCACCGCGATGCCGCCGTCCCGGACCCGCGGCCGCGTGAAGGCCTGCGGCCCGCGCGGAGGGCCGGGCACGGTGGCATATTCCGCCTCCGCCCAGCCCTGGCGCGCGCCGACCATGCCGCAGGCGACGACATCGGTGACCCGCGTCAGATCGAGCCAGCCGACGACGAGGTCGAGCAGCGCCGGCTCGAACCCGTCGCGCGTCAGGCTCGACATGCCGGCATGCGACGAGGTTTCGGCCAGCGGCCTGTCATCGGCGTCCATCGCCCAGACACGCAGGTTCGAGGTTCCCCAGTCGACCGCGATCCAGTCCGCCGCCACCCAGTCGTTCGCGGGGCTCATCCGGTTACTACCACGCCGCCATCGACCACCAACGCCTGACCCGTCATCATCCGCGACGCCTTCGAGGCGAGAAACAGCGTCGTGTCCACCACGTCGCGCTCGATCAGATGCTGCTTGATCGATTGCTTCTCCAGATGCGCCGCCAGCGACTCGGGCTCCGCCCAGAGATCGAGCTGGCGCCGGGTCAGTACCCAGCCCGGCATCAGCGCGTTGGCCCGGATATTGAACGGTCCGAAGTCGCGGGCGATCGAGCGGGTCAGCCCGAGAATGCCGGATTTCGCAGCGGTGTAGGAGGCATAGGCGCCGTTGCCCATCATGTAGGAGATCGAGGAGAAATTGATGATCGATCCGCCGCCGGCCGCCTTCATGCCCGGGATCGCCGCCTGGGCCGAAAAGAAATGCGGCTTGAGATTGATCGCCTGGTTGCGGTCCCAGCCGTCGGAATCGAGGTCTTCCAGCGCGTGACGCGTATCGTTCGCCGCGTTGTTGACGAGGACCGTCACCGGTTCGTTTTCCTCGCAGGCGCGGGCCACGGCGGCTTGCAGGGCGGGGATGTCGGTGATGTCGCAGCGGATGAACAAAGGGGCGGTGCCATGCTTGTTCGCCATCTCCGCGACGAAGGCCGAGGCGTCGGACCTTTGGACGAAGCTCACCTTCGCGCCCTGGCCGAGGAAGCCGTCGGTCAGGGCCGCGCCGATCCCGGAGCCGCCGCCGGTGATGAACACGCTCTGACCCGCCAGATCATGGAACGTGGCGTAGCGCTCGGTCATTTCGCAGGTCCTCCCGAACCGGTTTCCGCCTCTTAGCACAGCCGCGCGCCGGAGGTAGTGCCGGATTGGTGAGTTGGACCAACGAAAACAGGCCGCCGGGGCTCGGCGCGTTTCAGGCGCCCGATGCCATGTCACCGGGCGCCGACAGCGCGCGCTCCGCGCCGAATTCGACGGGAAGCGGTGACAGGCGACGGCGGGGCGTCGAACAGCCTCCCTTCATTCCTCGGGGCCGAAGTCGGAGCGCACGATGCCGTGGCGCTTCAGCTTGTCGTAGAAGGTCTTGCGCGGCAGGCCGAGCGCCGCGGTGCTCAGCCGAACGTCGCCGTGATGGGCGCGCAAGGTCCGGCGGATCACCTCGGCTTCGAAACCATCGACCTGCTCGGCGAGGGGCGCTGGATCGAGCGGGGTATCCCCGTCCGGGGCCGCGATCGGGACCGGCGCCGCCACGATGGTACCGGCGCCCGGCTCCGGCTCCAGCCCGAGGGCGACGCGGTCGGCGTAGTGGCTGAGCTCGCGGACATTGCCGGGCCAGTCGTGGGTTTCGAGATGGGCGCGCACCGCGGGCGCGAGGTCGGGTATCGGTCGCCCGAAACGCTCCGCGGCCCGTCGCAGGAAATGTCCGAACAGAAGCGGAACGTCGGTCCGCCGCTCGCGCAGCGGTGGAATGCGCAGGGTGACGACGTTCAGCCGGTAGAAGAGATCGGCCCGGAAGGCGCCGCGCGCCTCGGCGTCGCCGAGATCGACCTTGGTCGCGGCTATGACCCGCAGGTCCAGTCGCCGCCGCTCGTTGGTGCCGAGCGGCTCGACCTCGCGCGTCTCCAGCACGCGCAGCAGCTTGACCTGCAGCGCGGGCGGCATCGATTCGATTTCATCGAGGAACAATGTGCCGCCGCTCGCATGTTCGATCCGGCCGACGCGGCGCTTCACCGCGCCGGTGAACGCGCCGGCCTCGTGGCCGAACAGCTCGCTCTCCAGCACGCTTTCGGGCAGGGCGCCGCAGTTCAGCGCCACGAAATTGCGCGCCCGGCGCCGGCTCCAGTGATGCAGCAGGTTCGCCACCACCTCCTTGCCGGAGCCGGTCTCGCCGAGGATCAGCGCGTCGACGTCCGCTTCGGCCACCTGCCGGGCGATTTCGCGCAGGCGGCGGACGCCGGCGGTGTCGCCGATCAGCGGCAGGTCGGCGGGCGGCTCGGCCGCCGCGGCGAGCAGGCGGCGGTTTTCCAGCACCAGCCGCCGCTTCTCGGCGGCGCGCGCGACCGTGCCGGACAGGCGCGCGCTCTCGAACGGCTTCGAGATGAAGTCATAGGCCCCGTCCTTGAGCGCGGCGACTGCCAGATCGACGTCGCCGTGCCCGGTCACCAGAATCACCGGCAGGTCCGGATCGATCGCACGGACCCGCTCGAAAAGCTGGAGGCCGTTCATCCGGGGCATGCGGATGTCGGTGACCACCGCTCCCTCGAATTCCGCCGTGATGGCCGGCAGCGCCGCCTCGGCCGAGTCGAAGGCCTGGACCTCGAAGCCGGCGAGCGTCAGCATCTGCGTGGTCGCCCGCCGCAGGTCGGGATCATCGTCGACGAAGATCAGCGGGGAGGCGGTCATGGCGCGCGCGGCAGCTCCAGCGTGAAGGAAGCGCCGGGGCCGTCATCGGGTTCAAGGCGCAGGTCGCCGCCGAACTCGCGGGCGATATCGCCGGAAATGACGAGCCCAAGGCCAAGGCCGGTCACCTTGGTCGTGGCGAAGGGGATGAAGAGATTGCCCTGGGCCTCCGGCGACAGGCCCGTGCCGTTGTCGCGCACATTGATCGTGACAGTCGTGGGTGTCGTCCCCACCGAGATCCCGATTCGGGGGTCGGCATGGTCGCGCAGCGCGTCGAGCGCGTTCTGCAACAGATTGACCAGCACCTGCTCGAGCCGGATGCGCCCGGCGAGCGCGGCGAGCCCGGGTGCGATGGGCGCGCGCTCGATCCGCGCGCCGGCGTCGCGGATCCGGCCGGAGAGCAGGGACAGCGCGCCCTCGATCGCCTCGTCCACCGCCACTGGCCGCGTCGCTCCCGTGCCGCGCCGGGCGAAACCGCGCAGCATCTGGGTAATGGCGCCGATCCGCTCGGTCACGCGCACGATCTCGGAAAGATTGTCGCGCGCCGCCGGTGTGTGGCCGCCGTCGATCAGCTGGGCGCCGGTCTCGGCATAGGCGCGGATCGCGGCGAGCGGCTGGTTGATCTCGTGCCCGACGCCGGCCGCGATCTGGCCGAGGATCGACAGCCGGTTCGCCTGCGCGAGATCGTCGCGCAGTCGGCGGACGCGATCCTCGGCGCTCTCGCGCTCGATGATCTCGGCGGCGAGGGCGACGTTCGAGCGGTTGAGGTCCTCGGTCCGCTCGGCGACCCGATGTTCGAGCTCGGCGTTCATCCGGGCGAGCGCCGCCTGCCGGGCGACCGCGCCCCGTCGGCGGCGCACCACCGCCCAGCCGGCGGCGGCGAGCAGGGTTCCGACGAGGATGACGATCGTCTGGGCGGTGCGCGCGGCGGCGCGCGGCGCGGTGCCGGCCGGGGCGAGCAATGTCATTGTCCAGTCCGGCGCCGCCGGTCCGACCGCGCCGGTGGCGCGCGCGTACTGGGCCACGCCACCGTCCCGACCGACACGGGCGAGACCCGGATCGCCGAATGCGATGGGCGCGGTCGGCGCGGCCGAGGGTGCCCCGGCGCCCGTGGCCAGCGCGGGCAGAGCGCCGAAGCGCCATTCGGGCACGGTCGTCAACTGGATCACGCCGGCGGGGTCGGTGACCACCACCACGAAACCGCTGTCCCGCCAGCGCGCCTCGAGCGCATCGAACTCGAGTTTGACCACCACGACGCCGAGCGGCCCGGTCACGCTGTCGACCCGCCGCGACAGATAGAGCCCGGGACGCCCGCTTACGGTGCCAAGCGCGAACTGCGCGGCCGAACCTTCGGTCATCGCCCGCGAGAAATATTCGCGAAAGCCGTAGTCGCTTCCGACGAAACTCCCCGGGTCGCCGGCGTTGCTGGCGGCGATGGCCACGCCGTTCTTGTCCACGACATAGATCACCGCCGCGCCGGATTCCGCGACGATTTCGGCCAGCTTCTCGTCGAGCCGCGCCTCGGCGGCCGGATCCGTGGCGGCGATTTGCGTGATGACCTCGGGGTCGCGTGAAAGCACGGTCGGGATCAGCCGTTGCTTCTCGATCACGCTCGACAGCGCGGCGGCGGCGAGGGGCAGGGCGGCCGCGGCCTGCTCGTTCAGGTTGGCGGTGGCCCGGTCGCGTGCGACGCGTCCCGCCGTGATGACGGCGAGAGTGATCGCAGCGAGCGTAAGCAGCAGCATGAGCGCTGGCGCCAGCCCCAGTGGCTTCTCGCCCGCCGTTCGTCGATCCGGCACGCCCCCGGCCGCGCCGCTCGCCGCCTCCGCGTCATTCGCGCCCATCACCATCCGCCATGGATCCCCGTTCGCGCGACCGAGACTAGTGCGGTTGATCGCTCACGAACAGGGGAGAGTGTGAAAAGCCGCACAGGACCGAACAGACGCATGTTCTGGCAACATGTTGTCATGTAATCACTTTTTCAGGTGCAAATCCTTGGCACGATGTTTGCTTGTGCAGTGTTGCGGCCGGGTGAGAGTCTGGTCGAGGGCAAAAAGTCGACGGGCGCGTGCGAGTAGCTGGCCCGAGCAACTGGAGGAACAGACATGCACTTCCCCGCGACCCATTCCGGGCCCGCCGGAGCCGAACCCAAGAAGCCGTTTTACGCGCAACTCTATTTTCAGGTGCTGTTTGCCATCGCGCTCGGCATCACCATCGGCCACTTCTGGCCGGATATCGGCGCCAGCCTGAAGCCGCTCGGCGACGGCTTCGTCAAGCTTGTCAAGATGATCATCGCACCGGTCATCTTCCTGACGGTAACCACCGGCATCGCCGGCATGTCGGACCTGAAGAAGGTCGGCCGGGTCGCCGGCAAGGCGTTCGCCTATTTCATCACCTTCTCGACGCTGGCGCTGTTCGTCGGCCTGATCGTCGGCAACTTCGTCCAGCCCGGCGCCGGGCTCAACATCGACCCGGCGACCCTCGATGGCGCGGCCGTCGCCGACTATGCCGCCAAGGCGCATGATACGACGGTCGTCGGCTTTCTCTCCGGGATCATCCCGACGACCGTCGTCGACGCCTTCGCCAAGGGCGACATCCTCCAGGTTCTGTTCTTCTCGGTGCTCTTCGGCATCAGCCTCGCCGCCGTCGGCGAGCGCGGCAAGCCGGTGCTCGATCTCCTGCAGGGGATGACCGCGCCGATGTTCAAGCTGGTCGAAATCCTGATGAAGGCCGCCCCCATCGGCGCCTTCGGCGCGATGGCCTTCACCATTGGCAAGTACGGCATCGCCTCGGTGCTCAATCTTGCGATGCTGGTCGGCACCTTCTATCTGACCGCTCTGATCTTCGTCGTCGTCGTTCTCGGCACCGTCGCCTGGTGGAACGGCTTCTCGATCTTCAAGCTGATCCGCTACCTGAAGGAAGAGCTGCTCCTCGTGCTCGGCACCTCTTCTTCGGAAGCCGCCCTGCCGTCGCTCATGGAGAAGATGGAGAAGGCGGGAGCCAAGCGTTCGGTCGTCGGCCTCGTGGTCCCGACCGGCTACAGCTTCAACCTCGATGGCACCAACATCTACATGACGCTGGCCGCCCTGTTCATCGCCCAGGCCTGCGACATCGACCTCTCGCTGGGCGACCAGATCACCCTGCTCCTCGTCGCGATGCTCTCCTCAAAGGGCGCGGCGGGCATCACCGGCGCCGGCTTCATCACTCTGGCCGCGACGCTCTCGGTCGTCCCCTCGGTCCCGGTCGCCGGCATGGCGCTGATCCTCGGTGTCGACCGGTTCATGTCCGAGGTTCGGGCGTTGACCAACTTCATCGGCAACGCGGTCGCGACGATCGTCGTCGCCCGCTGGGAAGGCGAGCTCGACGGGGCGCGGCTCACCGCCGTGCTGAACCGCGAGGTCGAGTTCGACGAACAGGGCGAGCCGCTGCAAGACGCCGCCTGACCTGCCCCGCGAACTGACAGGATGGCCGTGCCCCCGGGGGCGCGGCCTTTTTCCATTGCCAGCCCGCTTCTATCGCGGGTTCGGCGTCGGGGTCAGCACGCTTTGGATGAAGCCTTCCACCTGTTGCCCCGAGGCGAGCAGCCGCCGCGCGGCGCCGAGGCTCGGCCGATCGAGCTGGGGCAGGGGCTCCTGGAACGCAAGCGCGGGAGACAGGGAATCCGGCTCCGCCGCGGGTGTCGGCGCCGGCTTCCCGCCAGCGCGCCCCGCCATGTAGGACGCCATCGCGGCGCGGTTCGGATCCTCGGTCGCAACGCTCGGCCAGTCGCCGGAAGGCCAGGCATAGCCCGCCGCCTCGGTGGTCAGCCCGGCTTCGGCCAGCACGCGCGCGGCGCCGGCGAAATCGCCCTTCAGCGCATAGGCGCGCGAGCGCAACTCGGCGGCGGCGGGGCCGTCGATATTCGCCACGTCGGCGAGGGCCGCGTCGGGATCGCCGAGCCGCAGATGCGCCTCCGCCGCGCGCATCCGCGTCGGTTGCGCGCCCCGCGCCGTCGCCGGCGCCAGCAGGTCAAGCGCCGCGCGCGGCAGGCCGATGGCGAGCAGATGCGCCGCGATGGACAGGCGGGCGGCGTCGTTCGCGGGATCAGGCCCGATCAGCGGGCCCTGGGTCAGCATGATCTCGGCATAGGCGGCCTCGCCGACCTCCGCGGGATCGGCGGCGGCCAGAAGTCGGACAGCGAGCGCGTCGATCGCGGCGATATTGTCCGGCAGATCGGCCCGCGCCGAGCGGATCTCGGTGATGGCGAGGCCGAGCGCCGCTTCGCGCGCCAGTTCCTCGGCAAGGAGGGCGCGCAACTCCGGCTCGCGCTCGGTATGCCGGTTCTCGAGCGCGGCCGCGCGCAGATCGGTGACGAGATTGCCCGGCGCGGGCAGATCGGCGTCGAGCGTGAGCCGCGCGAGCCGAATCAGCGCCTCGACCGAGACGCCGGAATTCCCCGTGGCGAGCAGGTTCATCGCCCGCGCCGCCTCCATAGGATGGCCCTCGGCGGCCATGAGGCGCGCCTCGCCGAGTCGCGTCTCATCCGAGGACGCCTCGCCGGGCCGGACCGCGGTATCATGGATCAGCCGCGCGGCCTCCGGTTGGCCGGCGTCGAGCAGACGCGACATCAGGCGCGGGCCGATCAGAGCCCGGGTATCGATCGGCAGCGCTTCGAAGGCCTGCTGGACGGAGGTGAAGCTCGCCGCGTCGTGATAGGCCGGCGCCGCGCCGCCGATGGCGAGCCAGAGGCCGTGCGACCCCGGGCAGATCGCGGTCAGCGCCAGCGGCCCGTCCGCCGCGACCGGCCGCCCCTCGACCGCCCGCGCGAGATCGAGCAATACGGCGCGGTCCGGGAAGGGTGTCTCGATGCCGCGCAACAGGTTCTCGGCCTCGATGCCGAAGCCGAAGCGGATATAGAGCCGGGCAAGCTCGGCCAGCGCCTCGGCGTCGGGGGCGTCGAACTCGCCCAAGACGCGCCGCTCCAACGCCGGCTCCTGCGCGAACAGCGCCTGCCCGTTCGACCATTGCGCGAAATCGAACACCGCGTCGGGCAGGCATTCCGGCGCCGGCGGCTGCTCCTTCATCCGCGCCGATGCGAGGCGGGTGTCGCGGTCGAAGACAGTCGTCGCCTTGACCTGCTCGTGGTCGAAGAGGCCGAGCGGGATCTCTGCCAGCGCCGCGCGCGGCGCCGTCGCGCTGACCGTTGTCAGCGGCGCGCTCGCCGGGACGGGCCGGGCGAGCGGCGGCGCTTCGGCCACGGCGGCGGGCGGCGTCTCCGACCCCGGCGTTTCGGTCCCCGCTTCCGCTTGGGTTTCCGGCGCCTGGCTTGATTCGGACAGCTCGATCAGCCCCTGGCTCGCCGCGCGTGCGATTTGCCGCAGCAGCACCTCCTCGGCCGAGGCGACGGCCGCCGCCTCGCGCTCGGCACGGGCGGCGGGATCCTCCGGCGCGGGCTTGGGTGCCACCGGGGCGGGTGGCGCGGCGTCGCGGTCCGCCACGTCCAACGCCAGATATTGCGCGCCGACGAAGGCGGTGCTGACCCGGCAGTCGCAATCGATCTCGACCTCGACGGCGGTCCCCGACGGACCCGATGTCGTGCGAACCGCCTTGATGCGCGTCTTCGGAAGCTTCTCGAACGTCCCGATCGTCGAGAAATCCAGCGCCTTGCCGGGGAAGGAGATCGTCGCCCCGCCGTCGCGCGTCTCGAGCGACCATTCCGTCGTCGGCTCGACCGTCAGCACGATGCGCGAGAAGCCCACATGCTCGCCGCCCCGGATCACGCCGCCCTCCGCGCCGAACGCGGGCGCGGCGGCGAGCAGCGCCGCGATCGAGACGAGACCGCGCCTGATCATGCCGCGAGGCTCTGTTTCGACGCCTTCAGCGCCCCTTCGAGCTCGTTGTAGGACGGGCGCAGGCTGGCCGGCGTGTTCTGCCGCCCGACTTCCACGCAGATGTTCGGCGCGTGATTATGCAGCGCGGCGACCATCACCTCGCGGATCAGGTTGTAGAAATGCTGGTCCTCGTCGATCACCGCCTTCACCCGGTTGGCGAAGGGGCCGACGAAGCCATAGGCGAGGAACACACCGAGGAAGGTGCCGACGAGCGCGCCGCCGATCATCTTGCCGAGGATTTCCGGCGGCTGGTCGATCGCGGCCATGGTCTTGATGACGCCGAGCACGGCGGCGACGATGCCGAGCGCGGGCAGGCCGTCGGCCATCTGCTGCAGCGTATGGGCGGAATGCTGGGCGTTCTCGTAGTTCTGCTCGATCCGCTTGGTCAGCACCTCCTCGACCTGATGCGGATCGTCGTAGTTCATGGAAGCCGACCGCAGCGTGTCGCAGATGAGCGCCACCGCCTCGTCGTCGGCCAGGACGCGGGGATAGGCGTTGAAGATCGAGGAGGCGCCGGGATCCTCGATATGGGTATCGAGTTCGACCGGGTTCGACCGCGCGATTCTGATGAGCTGGAACATCAGGCAGAGCAGATCCTGAAAGTCCTGCGTCTTCCAGTGCGGTCCCTTGAAGACCTTGCTGACATCCTTCAGCGTGTGCTTGATCCCGTGCATGTCGTTCGAGATCACGAAGGCGCCGAGCGCCGCGCCGGCGATCATCATCATCTCGAACGGCAGCGAATGCAGGATGATGCCGATCTTGCCGCCGGCGAAGGTGTATCCACCGAACACGAACGCGAACACGATGACGATGCCGACGATGCCAATCATGACTCAAATCCTGCGAATGCCCGTGCCCGCGCCAGTCTCGGAGTTTCGTGTCGGCTCCGGCGAGCGCCTCGGTCCTCTGTGACGGCAGGACCTTAAGAAACCTTCAAACCACCCGGTTTCGCAGAGATATTCGGCGCACGCGGCGCCTCGGCCCTACTTCGTCGGCACGCGGGAATTGCGGCTGGCGACGGTGAGGGTCACTGCGTAGGCCGCGTCGGGGTTCATGCCGGCCAGTATCTGGGCCGCGATTTCCGGACGCATGCGGGCCATGAGGCCGGCGGCGAAGGAGACGTCCATCCGATCGAGAATCTTCGCTGCCTCGGCCGGCTTCATGTTCTCATAGACCGTCGTCATGCGGTCGATGTCCTTCTCGGCCGCCTTGTCGGCGCTGGCGAGTGTCGCCTCGAGCTGCTTGCGGGCCTTTTCGAAGGCGGCGAGCTGTTCGGCGAGCTTGGCCTCGGCGACGTTCAGCGTCTGGGCGCGGTCGGCGATCTTGGCCGCGTCGGCGTCGAGTTGCTTTTCCCGTTCGCGAAGGGCGGCCATCAGCGCGTCGGCGCCCTGCTCGGGCGGCGCGCCGGCGGTTTCCTGGGCCATCTGGTCCAGTTCCTCGGCCAGCGCCAGTCCGCCATGGGTCAGCCGCAGGGCGGCCGAGCCGAGAAAGCAGAGCACGATCAGCCCGACGCCGCCGATCGCCGGAACCCGCGTCGCCATGGATCAGCGGCCCCCGCCCGCGATCGCCCGCAGCGCGTCGAGGATCTCGTCCTCGTCACGGACCACGGCCGGTTCCGGCCTTGTCCGCCGCAAGAGGCCGTTGAGCGGGGGCAGGGCCCGCGGTTTCGGAATGTCGGGCGCCGTCGCCGTGCGCGCGGGCGCTGCCTCCGGCTCGGGCCGCGCGGCGGCGGGTTTCTCGTGTCTCGGTTGCTCGGGCCCTGGTTGTTCGAGGCGCGGCTGTTCGATGCTCGGCTCCTCCATCCGACGCGGCGCGCGCGTCGGCGTTTCCGGCGGCGCCAGCGGCCGCGCGACGGGCGCGGGCGGAACCTCGGCGCGCGTCGCGGCTTGCGGGACCATCTGCGTGACGGGGGCCATGTCCTGTTCCTTCACCGCCGCGAGCAGCAGGCGCAGCTGGGCGGCGGCGGTCTCGGCGCGCGCGCTCAGCTGGCCGAGATCGTGCCGCGTGTCCTTCGCGGCCGAGCGCGCTTCGTCGAGCGTGGCGCGGGCGAGCTCGATCTGCCGGGTCAGGTTGACGATCGAGCCGCCGAGCCCCTTGTCGAGATCCTTCAGGTCGCGGACCCGGCGCGCCAGCACCCAGCAATAGGCGCCGGCGAACAGCGAGGCGGCCATCAGCAGACCATCCATGAGCAATCCCATCCGCCGCTCCTCTAGTTCAGGATGAATTCGGTGATCAGCAGGTCGCGCACCTTGCCCTCGCCGGTCACCACCTGAATGCGCCGCAGCATCTGCGCGCGCAGGCGCGGGATCGCGGCGGGCTGTTCGAGGTCACGCACCTCGACCGCGCGAAGATAGGTGTTCAGGACGTCGAGGATACGCGGCATCAGCTGCGTCACCGCCGCCGACTGCTCGGGATCCACCTCGAGCTGGCCGGTGAAGCGCAGATGCCGGGCCGAGGAACCGGGCGGCAGCGAAATGGTGATCGGGTCCATCGGCACGAAGGCGATCCCGGCCAGCGGCCCGGTCCCGGCCGCCGCGCCATGCCCGCCGCCCTCGCCGGATGACGCTTCGCCGTGCCCGGAGGCTTCCGCGTTGCTCCCGCCGCCGCCCGTCAGCAGGTTGGGCGAGATCATGCCGGAATAGATGCCATAGAAACCGGCGCCGCCCAGAACGGCCGCGCCGATCACGCCGAACAGCAATCCCTTCTTGCCACCCTTCGGCGCTTCGGACGGGGGAGCTGCGGCGGCGTCGGACATCGGAAACCCAGGGGTTAAAGTTCGCGGTTCGATCGCAATTAACCTCAGGACCACTAACCAAATGTTAAGCCTGTTCAGCCGAGTATCCGGCAATCGATACCGGTGGTTAACCGCCGGGCAAGGGTTCTCGAACGGAACCGAACAGCGAAAGAGGCCGCGTTGAAACAGATCCAGGCGCTGTGGGAGGGACTCGACCCGCGTCGGCGGATCATCGCGCTTCTCGCCGTCGTCGCCATCGTCGCGGCGATCGTCGGCATCAGCCGCGTCGCCACCACCCCCTCGATGGCGCTGCTCTATTCCGGCCTCGACGCCTCCGCCGCCGGCGAGGTGGTCGCGGCGCTGGAGGCCGACAATGTGCCCTTCGAGGTTCGCGACACGGCGATCTTCGTCGAGCAATCCCGGCGCGACACGATCCGGATGAGCCTCGCGGCCGACGGCCTGCCCGCCGGCGGGGCGCAGGGCTACGAGATCCTCGACGGTCTCTCCGGTTTCGGCACCACGAGCCAGATGTTCGACGCCGCCTACTGGCGCGCCAAGGAGGGCGAGCTCGCCCGTACCATCACCGGCTCGCCCAACGTGCGCGCGGCCCGCGTGCATCTCGCGACTCCGGTGACCCAGCCCTTCGCCCGCGACACCGCCGGCACCGCTTCGGTCACCGTGACCATGGCGCGGGGCGCGCTCGACGAGAGCCAGGCCAAGGCGATCCGCTATCTCGTCTCCTCCGCGGTGCCGGGCGTCGCGCCGGACGCGGTCGCGGTGCTCGATTCCGTCAGCGGCGTGGTGCTCGCGGGGGCCGAGGACACGATCGCCGGCGGCGCGATCCCGCGGCCCGACGACCGGGCCGAGACGCTGCGCGGCAATGTCCAGCGCCTGCTCGAGGCGCGCGTCGGTCCCGGCCGCGCCATCGTCGAGGTCAATGTCGACGCCGACATGGACAGCCAGACGATCAGCGAGCGGGTGATCGACCCCGACAGCCGCGTCGCGATCAGCAGCGAGAGCGAGCAGAACCAGGAAAGCTCGAAAGGCACCAATGCCGGCGTCACCGTCGCCAGCAACCTGCCCGACGGCGCCGCCGGCGGGTCGGGCGAGAGCAGCCGCTCGTCCAGCCGCAGTTCGGAGCGGCAGAATTTCGACGTGTCCGAGACCAAGCGCGAGCGGGTGGTCCAGCCCGGACAGGTCCGGCGGATCAGCGTCGCGGTCATCGTCGACGGCATCACCGGGACGGCGACCGACGGCACCCAGAACTGGACGCCGCGGCCGCCGGAGGAAATGGACACGCTGCGCATGCTGGTGCAGTCCGCCATCGGCTTCGACGCCGAGCGTGGTGACACGGTCACGCTGGAGTCGCTGCGCTTCACGCTGCCGGCCGAGCAGGGCTCGCTCGCCGAGCGGTCCGGTTCGGGCTTCCTCGAAGCCCAGGGTGCGCGGCTGGCGCAGATGGCGGTGCTGGCACTCATCGTCCTGGCGCTCATCTTCTTCGTCCTGCGGCCAATGCTGGGTCGCCAGCCCGCCGTCGCGCTGCTGGAGCTGACCGGCCCGCGCGACCCGGCCCTTGGTGCCGATCCGATCCGCCAGATTGGCAATGGCAAGGACGTGCTCGACCTGCCGCCGCAGACGGTCACCAAGATCGACCGACTGCGCGAGGTGATCGCCAGCCGGGGTGAGGACAGCGCCGCCGTGCTGCGGAGCTGGATCGAAGCGCCCGATCCCCAAAAGGAGCCCGCCGGATCATGACCGCCTTCCGCCTTCAGACCTTCGCTCCGGCCGCGGATCCGGCCCGTGCCCGGGCCGCCGAACTCGATCGTCGCCTCGGGGCGGCGCGGGAAGACGCCTATCGCGACGGCTTTCTCGCCGGCCAGTCGGCGGCGGTGGAGAACTTCCTCGGGGATCAGGCCCGCCTCACCAGCGATCTGATCGAAGCCCTGAACGACGCCAGCCTCGGCAACGAGGCGGCGCGGCGCCATGTCGCCGCCAGCGTCGCGCCGATGGTCCGCGCGCTCTGCGAGGCGATCACCCCCGCGCTCGCCGAGACCGGCCTTTTCGCCGAAATCTCCCGCCTCGTCACCGTGGCACTCGACGCCGCGCCCGAGGCCCGGCCGCGCCTGCGCTGCGCGCCCGAACTCGCCCCGACGCTGACCTCGATCCTCGCGGAGCGCGGTATCGCCGCGACGGTGGAGGCGGCGCCCGAACTCCTGCCACGCGAGGCGCAGGTGTTCTGGGACCAGGGCTACGATCATCTCGACCTCGATGCCTGCGTCGCCCAGATCGGCGATTGCCTCGCCTCGCATCTCGGCGCCGCGGGCAAAGCTACCCCGGCCGTCAAGCCGGCCGTGAACCCTGAGGACACACCCGACCATGGATGACATCGAACCCGACGACATATCGCCGGCCGCCGCGCTCCATCCGGCGTCGGAGGCCCCGGCCGAGCCCGCCCATCGCGCGGCGCGCGGCGGCGCCTTTCTCGGCGTGCCGATCGAGGTAACCATCTCGGTCGGCAAGGCGCGGCCGCTGGTCAGCGAACTGGTCGAGTTGCGCCGCGACTCGGTCCTGACGCTCGACAGTTCGATCGACGATCCGGTCGAGCTCTATATCGGCGACCGGCTGATCGCGCGGGGCGAGTTGCAGGAGCTCGGCGACGACAGCGGCCGGCTCGGGGTTCGTCTGACCGAAGTCGCCGACTTCTCGAATGAACTCTGACCGCCTGCCATCGCGGTTCCTGATGCTCGGCGTGCTCGCGGCCGGGCTGCTTCTCCTTGCCTATCCGGCTCTGGCGCAGGAGGTCTCGATCAATCTCGGCGAGGGCCAGTCGATCAGCCTGCGCACCATCCAGCTCTTTCTGCTGCTCACCGTGCTCAGCCTGGCGCCGGGGCTTGCGATCATGGTCACCTGCTTTCCCTTCATGGTCACCGTGCTCTCGATCCTGCGGCAGGCGATCGGCGTGCAGCAGGCGCCGCCGAACATGATGATCGTCAGCCTCGCGCTGTTTCTCACCTGGTTCGTGATGGAGCCGGTCTTCACCGAGGCCTGGACCAACGGCGTCTCGCCGATGATCGAGGGCACGCTGCCGCCCGAACAGGCCTTCGCGCCGGTGATCGCGCCGTTTCGCGTCTTCATGGAGGGCCGCGTCGATCCCGGCACCGTGCGCATGCTGACGGACGCCGCGCCGCGCCCGCCGGCGCCGGGTGTCGAGACGCCGCTCTCGATCCTCGTGCCTTCGTTCCTGCTCAGTGAGATCAAGCGCGGCTTCGAGGTCGGCTTCCTGATCTTCCTGCCGTTCCTGGTGATCGATCTCGTGATCGCCGCCATCCTTATGTCCATGGGTATGATGATGGTACCGCCGGCGATCGTCTCCTTGCCGTTCAAGCTCGCCTTCTTCGTGATCGCCGACGGCTGGACGCTGCTCGCCGGCGCCATGGTGCGGAGCTACCAGCCATGAGCGGCGAGACCGCCCTCGTCCCGGCAAAGGCCAATCGTGTCGACAAGCCGCGGGCGCAGGCGCCGCGCCCCGAGCAGATGCCGACGCCGATCGAGAAGGCGGCGATGATCCTGACCGCGATCGGCCCGGAACTCGCCGCCGGTTTCCTGAAGGAGATCGCGCAACCCGACATTGAGCGCTTCGCCCGCGCGCTCGCGGGCCTGGGCAAGATCCGGCAGGAGCTGCTCGACGCGGTGATCGTCGAGTTCCTCGAGGCGCTGACCAGCGGTCCGGAGATCAGCGGCGGGGCCAACGCGGCGCGAAAGCTGCTCGGCGCGGTGATGGGCGAGGGCGACGTCGCGCGGCTGCTCGACGGTGGCCGCGGCGACACCCGCTCGACCTGGGACCGGCTGAACGACGCGCCGATCCCGGCCATCGCCACCTTCCTGCAGGCCGAGCATCCGCAGACCGCGGCCGTCATCCTGAGCGAGATGCGCGCCGAGATCGCGGCCAGCGTGCTCGAACGGCTCGATCGTTCCTTCGCCCAGACCGTCGTGCTGCGGCTCTCGCGCGTGCCGACGCTCGATCCGGGGATCGCCGCCAGCATCATGAGCGCCATCGACCGCGATTTCCTCTCGGTCCTGCAGCGCAACCTCTCGAAGCGCAGGCCGGCGGACCTGATCGCCGGTCTCATGAACAACATCTCGTCCGAAGCGCGCGACGGCTTTCTCGGCTATCTCGAGGCGCAGGAGCCGTCGCTGGCCCAGGATGTCCAGCGTACGATGTTCACCTTCGAGGATATCGCGACCCGCGTGCATGGCCGCGATATCGCCGGCGTCTTGCGCGAGGTGGCCGAGGAGGAGCTGATGAAGGCGCTGAAGCTCGGCGAGAGCCAGGGCAGCGCGACCGTGCCCTTTATCATGGAGAACCTGCCGCGCCGACTCGCGGACCGCTACATCGAGGAGCTGGCGGCGCTGGACGAAGTCTCGCGCAAGGAAGGCGAGGCGGCCCAGATCGAGGTCACCAAGGCGATCCAGGCCCAGGCCCGTCTCGGCGCCATCCGCTTCGTCGAGAAGGACCCGATGGCCTGACACCGCGCGCCGCCGGGGCGCGCGGGCGGGCCGGAAGACATCCGCGCCCCGCGGTCGCGGCGTGCGCGCGCCCTGACCGACGTTGTCACGGGCGCCGGCCCCGGCCGCGCCGCCTTGCCATTCGCGTGGTTTCCCGCTTACGCTCGGGGGAAGGAGCCGGCGGCCGGCCGGTTCAGCCGCCTCGACGCGCTGGCGCCGATCCCGCGGGCAACATGGTCGCCGCGCGCGTGCGCCCAAGGGACGCATCATGAACACCCCGCTGCACCACAAGGCTTTCCTGCTGCTCCTCGCGCTGGTGACGGTCGCCTTCGTCTGGCTGCTGCTGCCGTTCTACGGCGCGGTGCTCTGGGCGGTGATCCTCGCCATCATCTTCCAGCCCATGCAGCGCGCCTTCGAGAAGTGGTTCTGGCCACGGCGCAATCTCGCGGCGCTGATCAGCACGCTCGTCTGCGTGGTGATCGCCGTCATCCCGATGACACTGATCGTCGCGTCGCTGGTCGGCGAGGGGGCCCGGTTCTACGAGCGCTTCCAGAGCGGCCAGATCGACATCTCGACGATCGTCGCCGAACTCCGCGCCGACCTGCCGACGGGGTTCGAGGACTGGATGCGCGAGGTCGGCGTCGGCGACTACGACGCGCTGCGCGAGCGGCTGACTGGCGCGCTGATGCAGGGCAGCCAACTGGTCGCCGGCCAGGCGGTCAGCGTGACCCAGAACACGCTGCATGTCATCGTCAGCGCCGGAATCATGCTCTATCTCCTGTTCTTCCTGTTCCGCGACGGCCGCGAGATCGGCCGTTCGATCCTCGCGGCCATGCCGCTCAGCCCCGAATACAACCGCGCATTGGTGCAGAAATTCGCGACCGTGGTGCGCGCGACCGTCAAGGGCAACGTCATCATCGCCATCATCCAGGGCATCATAGGCGGCTTGACCTTCTGGTCGATCGGCATCGAGGGCGCCTTCTTCTGGGGCGTTCTCATGGCCTTTCTCTCGATGCTGCCGGCGGTCGGCGCGGCCATCGTCTGGGCACCCGCCGCGCTCTATTTCTTCATCACCGGCGACCTCTTCCGCGGGCTGGTGCTGGTCGGCGTCGGGGTCGGAGTGATCGGGCTCGTCGACAACCTGCTGCGGCCGCCGCTGGTCGGCAAGGACACGCGCCTGCCCGACTATGTTGTGCTGGTCTCGACCGTCGGGGGCATGTCGCTGATCGGCATCAACGGCTTTGTCATCGGCCCGCTGATCGCCGCGCTGTTCATCGCCGCCTGGACGCTGTTCCGCGACGACCGGGGCGGCGAGGCCGAGGCGCCGAACCTCGAGTCCCGCCCGCTCGAGCCCGATCCACGCGAATAGACCGGTTTGCATCCGCGCGGCCCGCGGGATACGGAAGGCCCGGGTATCCCGGGGTAAGGCGATGGCGTTTTTCCAGAAGCTCAAGGATCGTCTGTTCAAGTCCTCCTCGAAGATCGACGAGGGGCTGGAGGCGATCCTCGACGAAGCCCCCGCCGAGGCGCCCGCGGCATCCCCGGCGCCCACGTCCCCCGAGCCCGAGCCCCCGACCTCCGCGGGGGCGGAGCGTCCGGGTCTCGTCGGACGGCTGTTCGGGGGCGAGCGCGAGAAGGGCAGGGTGCTCGACGACGCCATGCTCGAAAGCCTCGAGGAGCTGCTGATCTCGGCCGACATGGGCGTCGAGACCGCGCTCAAGGTCACGGCCAGCATGGCAGAGGGCCGGTTCGGCCGACGTCTCGGCGCGCGCGAGATCAAGGAGCTGATCGCCGCCGAGATCGGTGCGATCCTCGGGCCGGTCGCCCGCCCGATGCCGATCTATCCCAAGCGCCCGCAGGTGGTGCTGGTGGTCGGCGTCAACGGCTCCGGCAAGACCACGACCATCGGCAAGCTTGCGAGCCAGTTCCGCGCGGCCGGCAAGAAGGTGGTGATCGCCGCCGGCGACACCTTCCGCGCCGCGGCGGTGGAGCAGTTGCAGGTCTGGGGTCAGCGCGCCGGCGTGCCGGTGATGACGGCGGCGCAGGGGTCCGATCCCGCGAGCCTCGCCTTCGACGCCATGGCACGCGCGGAGGCGGAAGGCGCCGATCTGCTGCTGATCGACACCGCCGGCCGCTTGCAGAACCGCGAGGATCTGATGGCCGAGCTTGCCAAGATCGTGCGGGTCATCCGCAAGCGCGATCCCGAGGCGCCGCACAACACGCTGCTCGTGCTCGACGCCTCGACGGGGCAGAACGCGCTGCGCCAGGTCGAGATCTTCGCCAGGATCGCCGATGTGACCGGCCTCGTGATGACCAAGCTCGACGGCACGGCCAAGGGTGGCGTCCTCGTCGCGCTGGCCGACCGCTTCGGCCTGCCGATCCACGCCATCGGCGTCGGCGAGCAGATCGACGACCTCGCCCCGTTCGACCCCGACGAATTCGCCCGCGCCCTCACCGGCCTCTGACCGCGCGCTGCCTCATGACATCCGCGCGAGGGTGCCGGATGTTGTGGATTTCGCAAGGCGGCGCGGCTATGACGCGCGCATGGCCGAACGACATATGCACCCGCTCCTGAAGCTCGCCCTCGAAGTGGGGCCGATCGCCATCTTCTTTCTCGCCTATCGCTGGGCCCCCGTCGGCTCCGGGCTCGAGGTGGCCGAGCGGCAGCTCGAACAGATGCTGTTCGCGACCAAGGTCTTCGTGCCGACGATCCTCGCCACGCTCGGGATCAGTTTCGCCCTGACCCGCAAGCTGCCGAAGATGGCGGTCATCACCGCGATCGTGGTGACGGTGTTCGGCGGCCTGACGCTGATCCTGCGCGACGACACCTTCGTGAAGATGAAGCCGACCATCCTCTACGGTCTCTTCGCCTCGATCCTCGGCATCGGCCTGCTGCGCGGCCAGAGCTACCTGAAATATCTGATGGACGAGCTCATCCCGATGCGGGACGAGGGCTGGATGAAATTCACCGGCCGCTTCGTCGTCTTCTATCTCTTCCTCGCGATCCTGAACGAATTCGTCTGGCGGCTCTATGGCACCGACACCTGGGTCAATTTCCGCACCTTCGTCCTGCCGGTGGCCAACGTCGTCTTCATCATGGCGCAAATCCCGCTCTTCCAGCGCTATGCGATCGTTCAGACCCACGCCGAACCCGGCCCGGAGCGGACCGACTCCTGAGAGCCGGTACGGACGACCTTGTCCTGTATCATATGGACGGCCGGCGGGGCGTGTATCATCCTTGCCCCGTGAGTCGAACCATCGGGGGGTGGGATGTCAGTTCTCAGGGTATACGATCGGATCGGCGACGGGTTCGACATGTCCGAGACGGACGATGGCGAGTTTTTCTTCGAAACCGGAGATACCGAAACCGAGATACTGTGGAGCAAGCGCTACGACGCGGATAGCCGTGTGGTTTTCTCCGAATTGATTGGCGGCGACCCGCTGCGATACCTTAAGATGGTCTATTCTCAGTCCGCGTCGGGTGATTTTATTATCGAGGATATGTATTACTACAATGAGGATCGCAAAAGTGTGGTCGATTGGATCGACTGCGATATAGAGATCGCCTATGAAGACCTGATTTCAGGTACGACCGATTGGGTGTTCGACGGGTTTCACGGTTCCGACAGGATCATCGGCAACAAATTCAAGGACATTCTCAAGGGTGGCGACGGCGGTGACGACCTCCGCGGTCGCGGCGGCGATGACCGCCTGTATGGCGAGCGCGGCGACGACAAGCTCTATGGTCAGAGCGGGCGCGACGTGCTGATCGGCGAACGTGGCAATGACAAGCTTTACGGCGACTCCGGAGACGACCGCCTGTCCGGCGGCGCCGGGGTGGACCGGTTGGTCGGCGGCGCGGGTCTCGACAAGCTTACCGGTGGCGCGGGTGCCGACGAGTTCGCCTTCAAGGCCCTCGCCGATTCCGGCCTCTGGCAGAAGCGCGACGTGATCACCGACTTCCTGGCCGGGACCGACGTCATAGACCTCGGTGCCATCGACGCCGACGTGACGCGGCGTGGCGATCAGCGGTTCGACTTCATCGGTCGCGAGGGATTTGGCGATGTGGCGGGCGAGTTGCGCTGCCGGTCGGGCATCGTCTATGGCGATGTCGATGGCGACGGCCGCGCCGACTTCCAGATCGCGCTCGACGGCGTGTCGTCCCTGCGCGAGTCGGACTTCATTCTCTGACCGGCTAGCGCCGGATCAGCTCCAACGAGGCGCGGGACAGCGGCTCCGCGCCTCTTTCCGTGACGAGCGAGGTCCGCGCCAGGGTCATGGCGAGGCCGGCGTCGGCGT
>NZ_CALAGI010000073.1 GCF_937891315.1 uncultured Amaricoccus sp.
CAGAAAACTTCTTCCGTGCCGGCCCGGCGGGAGGCCGAGATGCGCCGCGAGCGTCTCGCCCACGTCGGCGAATCCGACCAGCCCGATGGCCCGCTCCGCCTTCGCCGGCCCCAGCACGGGCACCCGCTCGCGGGTATGGTCGGTGCCGCGCCAGGTCGGATCGTTGCCATGGTCGGCGGTGATGAGCAGCAGGTCGTCCGGCCGCAGCCGCGCGAAAATCTCCGGCAGACGCGCGTCGAACGCCTCGATCGCGCGGGCATAGCCCGAAACGTCGCGCGCATGGCCGTACAATGTGTCGAAATCGACATAGTTGGCGATGACGAGATCGCCCTGCCCCGCCGTCCCGAGCGCGGCGATCGTCGCATCGACCAGCGCCATGTCGTCCTTGCCCTTGGCCAGCGTCGAGACGCCGCGATGCGCGAAGATGTCGCCGATCTTGCCGATCGCATGAGCCCGGCCGCCCGCCGCCACCACCCGGTCGAGCAGGGTCGGCTCCGGCGGCGGGATGGCGAGGTCGCGGCGATGCGCGGTGCGGGTGAAGGTCTCCGGCGTCTCGCCGACGAAGGGCCGCGCGATCACCCGGCCGACGCGCATCGGGTGCACGATCCGCGCCGCCGCCTCGCAGACCTCCATCAGCCGTTCGAGCCCGAAATGGGTCTCGTGCGCGGCGATCTGCAGCACGCTGTCGGCCGAGGTATAGAGGATGGGCATGCCCGTCGCGATATGTTCCGCGCCATAGGCGCGCAGCACGGGCATGCCGGAGGCGTGGTTGTTGCAGAGCGTCCCGGGCAACCCGGTCCGCTCGACGAGTTCCAGCGTGATCTCCGGCGGGATGGCGGGATCGCCGCCGCGGAAATAGTGCCAGTCCCAGGGCACCGGCACGCCCATCAGCTCCCAGTGACCCGAGGGCGTGTCCTTGCCGCGCGAGACTTCCGTGGCCGCGCCCCAGAGGCCGGTCGGCGCCGCCTCGAAGCCGGGCAGCGCGATACCCGAGGCGAGCCGGATCGCCGCGCCGAGCCCGAGCGCGCCGAGGTTCGGCGCGTGGAGCGGGCCGGAGCGCCCGTCTTCCGCCCGGCCCTCTGCGCAGGCGCGGATGATATGGCCGAGCGTATTGGCACCGGCGTCGCCGAAGGCCTCGGCGTCCGGCGCGCCCCCGCAGCCGACGGAATCCATCACGAGGAGGATCGCGCGGGCCATCTAGCCGATCCGGTCGAGGATCAGCGGCGCCTCCGCCAGCGGCGCGTCGCCGATATGGTAGGACGCCCGAACCCGCGCCTCGGCGGCCGCCAGCGCCTCGGGGTTCGCCGCGTGCACCCGGGCGAGCGGCGAACCCACCTCGACCGCCGCGCCGAGACCGAGCAAGTCGTCGAGGCCGACCGAATGGTCGATCCGGTCGCTCGCCCGCCGCCGCCCGCCGCCGAGTTCCACCACCGCGAAGCCGAGGCGCTTGGTATCGATCGCCCGTATGAAGCCCGGCTCCCGCGCCGTTACCTCGGCCACCACCGGCGCGCGAACCAGATGCCGCTCGTAGTCATCGAGAAAATCCGCCGGGCCGCCGAGGGCGCGAACCATCGCCTCGAACCGCTCCGCCGCCGCGCCGGACTCAAAGACCATGCGCATGCGGTCCGCGCCATCCTCGACGCCCGCGGCGATCCCCGCCCGCGCCAGGCTCTCGGCGCCGAGCGCCACGGTCACGTCCCAGAGCCGGCCGTCGATCGCCTCGCCGGTGAGAAAGCGCGCGGCATTGACCATTTCGAGCGCGTTGCCGGCGGCGCTCGCCAGCGGCTCGTTCATGTCGGTGATCAGCGCGCGGGTCGGGCAGCCGGCGCCGTTCGCCACCTCGACCAGCGCCGAGGCCAGCGCCCGCGCCTCGGCGAGCGAGCCCATGAAGGCGCCGCTGCCCACCTTCACGTCGAGCACCAGCGCGTCGAGCCCCGCCGCGAGCTTCTTCGACAGGATCGAGGCGGTGATGAGGTCAATGCTCTCCACCGTCGCCGTCACGTCGCGGATGCCATAGAGCCGCCGGTCGGCCGGGGCGATATCCGCCGTCTGGCCGATGATCGCGCAGCCGACATCCGCCACCACGCGGCGGAAGGTCTCGGCGTCGGGCTGGGTCGCATAGCCGGGGATCGCGTCGAACTTGTCGAGCGTGCCGCCGGTGTGGCCAAGGCCGCGACCCGAGATCATCGGTACATAGACGCCGCAGGCCGCGAGCGCCGGCGCGAGCAGGAGGCTCACATTGTCGCCGACGCCCCCGGTCGAATGCTTGTCGACCACCGGCCCCGGAAGGTCCCAGGCAAGCACCGTCCCGCTGTCGCGCATGGCGCGGGTCAGCGCGACCCGCTCGTCGAGCGCCAGTCCGCGGAAAAACACCGCCATGGCAAAGGCCGCGACCTGCCCCTCGCTGATCGTCTCGGCGGTCAGGCCCTCGACCATGAAGCGGATCTCGGCCTCGGACAGATGGCCGCCGTCGCGTTTGATCGCGATGACTTCCTGCGGCAACATGGGAACCTATGCTTTCATTCAAGTCTGACGCGCGCTCAGTAGCCGTCTTCCTCTTCGTCGACGTCCTCGCCTTCCAGCGCCGCGAGCAGCGCGTCGAGCAGCGACGAGGCGCCAATGCGGAAATGCTTCGGTCCCGCCCAGCCCGGTCCCATGATCCGGTCGGCGAGTGCGAGATAGACGCCCGCCTCCGCGACCGTGCGCACCCCGCCGGCGGCCTTGAACCCGGCCGGCGCATCGCTCCGCGCGATGGCGTCGAGCAGGATCTCGGCGGCGCGCGGGGTGGCGTTCACCGGAACCTTGCCGGTTGAGGTCTTGAGGAAATCGGCACCGCCATCGAGCGCCCGCATGGCCGCGACGCCGATCAGCGCCTCGTCCCCGATCTCGCCGGTCTCGAGGATCGCCTTCAGCGGCGCGGCGCCGCAGGCGGCCTTGACGGCGCGCACCGCCTCCGTCACCGCCGCCTCGTCGCCGGCCATGAAGCGTTTCCAGGGAACCACCATGTCGATCTCGTCGGCGCCGTCCGCGAGCGCGGCTTTGGTCGCCGCCACCACCCCCTCGATCGGCTCCTCGCCGGTCGGGAAATTCACCACCGTCGCGACATGGACGCCGGTATGCGCCAGCTTGGCCCGGGCCTGTGCCACGAACCGCGGCCAGACGCAGACCGCCGCGACCGAGCCGTGCCTGGTCTGGGCGCGGCCGCAAAGGACGTCGATCGCGTCGGCGTCGCAAGCGTCGTCGAGATTGGTGAGATCGAGGCAGACGAGCGCGCGGCGCGCGATCGTCCGAAGGTCGGACGTCCCAAGTTCAGATGTTGCTGTCATGTGCCGGCTCCCGCCATGTGATCAGGCGTGAAGGCGCCGGGAAGCAGCGCCCCCACCGTGGTCGTGACTTCGGCGCCGTCCCGGCCCGCCAGCGTCACCGGCACGTCCGCGTCGGCGAATTCCGCGATCTTCTGGCGACAGCCACCGCAGGGCGTCACCGGCGTCGGGCTGGAGGCGACCACCAGCATCTCGGCGATGCGGGTCCGTCCGGCGGCGACCATCGCCGCGATCGCCCCGGCCTCGGCGCAGGTACCCTGCGGATAGGCGACGTTCTCGACATTGCAGCCGGCGAAGATCGCCCCGTCGGGGCAGCGCACCGCGGCGCCGACCTTGAAGCCGGAATAAGGCGCGTAGGCATTGTCGCGCGCGGCTATGGCGGCCTTCAGGAGCATCGTGCCATTCCCGATTTCCTTCCCCGAGCCAGACTATGCGACCCGCCCCGGGGGCATTGCAAGCCGGATCAGGCTCGCGGATCAGGCTTCGGCGCGCCGCTGGACTCCGGTCCAGGATTCGAGCTTGCGATAGATGGTCGAGGGCGAGAGCTCGAGCATGCGCGCGGCCCGCGGAATGGAGCCGTCGCAATATTCGATCGTGGCCTCGATCAGTTCGCGCTCCACATCGGCGAGCGGCGTGCCGATCAGCGCGGCCACCCGGTCCTTGGTACTGGTGAGCGGCGCGGTCCAGCCGGTGTTGAGCGCCGCCACCTTGTCGGCGGCGTAACCGACGCCGGGCGTCAAGGTGATCTCGGTCGGCAACATCCCGGGCAGGACATGCGGCCCATCGTGCAGCACAACGATGTTGCGGATCACGTTCAGCAACTGGCGCACGTTTCCGGGCCAGGGTCGGCTCATGAAGATGCGCGCAACGTCGCCGTCGAACCCGGTGAAGGACTTGCCCTCCTCGGCCGCGTACTTGATCAGGCTCGCCTGGGCGATCTCCATGATGTCGTCGCGCCGGGACCGCAATGGCGGCATGTGGATCGGCACGACGTGAAGGCGATAATAGAGATCCTCGCGGAACCGGCCCTGCCGCACCTCCTCGGCCGGATCCCGGTTGGTGGCACAGACGATGCGCACATCCACCGCCTGGGGCCGCGCGGCGCCGACCGGCTGGATGGTCGAGGTTTGCAGGAAGCGCAGCAGCTTGGTCTGAAGCGAGAGATCCATCTCGCAGATTTCGTCGAGAAACAACGTGCCGCCATCCGCCACCGCCGCCGCGCCCGGCTTGTCGGAGAGCGCGCCGGTGAAGGCGCCCTTCAGATGGCCGAAGACCTCGGATTCGAGCAGGTCGCGCGGGATGGCGGCGCAATTGAGCGGCACGAAGGGCTTGCGCGCGCGGTTGGAAACGGCGTGGATCGCCCGGGCGCAGACCTCCTTGCCGGTGCCGCTCTCGCCGGTGATGAACACCGTCGCGGTCGAGCGGCCGATCGAGCGGACCATGCGATAGATCTCGCCCATGGCGGCGGAGCGGCCGATGAAGCCCTGAAACCCGTCCGTCTCCTCCGGCGCGGCCAGTGATTCCGGCTGATGCGGCGTCGAGGCGAGCGCGTTCTGAACCGCGCTCAGCAGGCGTCCCTCGTCGAAGGGCTTCACCAGAAAATCGAAGGCGCCGGCGCGCATGGCCTGCACCGCGCGATTGATCGAACCGTTGGCGGTGATGACGATGACGCGACAATCCGGGGCATCGCGCCGCAGGCTCTCGAGCAGATCGAGCCCGTCGCCGTCCGGCAGCTGAAGATCGAGCAGGACCAGCTGCGGCCGCGCGCGTTCGCATTCTGCACGCGCTTCCGACAGGGTGAAGGCGCAGGAGACGGTATGGCCAGCTCGCGTCAGCACCGCCTTGTAAACCAATGACAAGGACGGGGTATCTTCGACGAGCAGAAGGCGATCGGTCATGCGCTGATCCTAGCGCTCGACGAGCTGGCCGCGTGCGAAGGCGATCGCGTGGTCCAGTTCATCGAGGCAATGGCGTAGCTTGTCGACGAGCCCGTCCGAATTCTCCCCATGCGCCGCCGTGTTGAGCTCGCGCGCCGCGCCCTGTAGGCGGGTGACGCCGACCGCGCCGGCGACGGAAATGAGAATATGCGACGCGGACCGGATCGGATCGCGGCTCAGCGGCTTCTCAGCCGCGGTCAGATCGGCGCGGGCGGCCAGCAGGTCGGCTACCACCTTTTCCATGAGTTCGGCCATCATGTCTGGCCCTATGGCCTGCCGCAGCGCGTCGAAAATTGCAAGATCAACAATGGGCGACACCGTCTCGGGGGCCGCCGCCGCCGGCGCCGCGCCTGCCCGGCCGGCGGCGACATGGGCGCCGAGGGCGCGGCCGAGCGCCTCGATGCTGCTGATCGGCTTCGAGATCAGGCCGTTCGCACCGGCGCGCGCGATGCGGTCCTGATGCTCGCGCATGGCATAGGCGGTAAGCGCGACGATCGGGGTCGTCGAGCGCGGATCGGGGCGCGCGCGAATGGAGCGGATGACATCGAGCCCGGACATGCGCGGCATCTCGATATCGACCACGACCAGATCGAAGGCGCCGCGCTCGAAGAATTCGAGCGCCTCGACCCCGTCGGAGGCGATGGTCACCTCGGCCTTCAGGGCGGTGAGCATTTGCGTCGCGACCATCTGATTGGTCGGATTGTCCTCGGCCAGCAGGATGCGGACGCCGGTCAGGTCATGCTCCGCGCGTTCCGCGGTCCGCGCCGCCGGCGCCGCCGTCTCGACGCAGAGTCGGGACGGAAAGCTCAGCCAGGCCTCGAAGCCGCCGCCGCCCCGATTGCGCAGCAAGAGCTCGGCGCCGAGCTTGCCGGTCAGGGACCGCGCGATGCGGAGCCCGAGTCCATGCTCGCCCTCGGCCGGTCGATGGCCCGCCGCCTCCGCCCGCTCCAGAACCGCGGGATCGATGCCCGGGCCCTCGTCGCGGAGATGGAACGACAGGCCGCGCGTCGGCTCGTAGGCGGCGACGAGCGTCACGGACCCGGTTTCCGTATGGCGGATGGCGTTGCACAGGAGATTGCCGATGACCCGCTCGAGCAGCAGCCCATCGACGCGCAGCGCCCGATTCTTCGCGGCCCCGGCGTCGAGTACCAGGCGGAGCCCCTTCAGTCGCGCCTCGGCCGCCCAGCGACGGCGGAGATGCTCGACGAAACCGCCGACATCCACCACCCCACCGGTCCGCGCGACCTCGCCACCGCCCGGCAGCAGCAGGTTCACCAGCACCGAGACGGCCTCCGCCGCCTCGAAGACGCGGGTAAGCTGGTCACGAAGATCGGGATCGATCACCGCCTTCTCGAGCACGGCGACCCCGCCGGTAACGCCCTGCAACGCGCAGCGCAGATCGTGCGCGACCATGGCAACGTCCAGCGACGTCGAGGCCTCGCCGTTCCAATGGTTCGCCGACAGCGAGCGCCCCTTGTCCAGCGAAGAGTCAATGACGGTCATCGCACTTCCCCGCAACGCTGGATCCCGGATCGACCCCGCCGCCCTCTAGAAACCTGTGGTTGAATTCTCGCCGTGCCATTCAGCGTATGATACACGAGGCGGCGGGCAAAGGCAAAAAACATTCGCCTTGCGCGATTCAGGATGCGAGTCGTCCGAGTACACTGGTGCGCAGCGTGCCGATGTCGTTGGGAGTCTCAACGACGTCGTCGAAGAAGTTCGGGCTTTGCGGCAAGCCGAGCGACACGAAGAGCGCGCCCGGAAATCGGTAGCGTAGCTGCGACATGAGCGTATCGGCGCCGATCGTGGTCGCATCGACCAGAACGAGATCGACCGGACCGGGACTGTCGGGCGCCACGAAGACGACGCGGTCCGAGCGCAGGGCGGCCTGGTAGATCGCGGCCAGCGCGGCCGAGCGCGTCTCGAGATGTACCCGGATCCGCTCGAAGGCGACGCGCCGCGAGGGCACCGCGACCCGGATCGCGCGGCGCCCGTTGCCGTCCTCGTAGAGCGTCAGCACGCCCTTCGCCGCGAGGATCAGCCCACGCGCGATCATCGGCCGCAGGGTATCGGCCGAAACCTGATCGGGCGCGAGTTCGCTCAGCCCCATCAGGGGATCGACGTTCCAGCTCCGCGCCGCCGCGTCGGTGCCGAAGGTGAACTCGCCCTCGATCGCGCTGCCCTCGAACCCGAAGTCGAGCCGGACCGCGGAGCGATCGCAGGCCTCCATGACATACGAGCCGAGATGCACGAACACCTGGCGCAGGCGCTCTTCGTCGCCATAGAGGAACTCCGGCGTCCGCGGATGGACACCGACCCCGAACACCGCCTCTGTCGACCCCGACAGGTCGGCGCGGACCTTCGCCGCCAGCGCCGAGATGCGGAACGGTTCCTGCTTCAACTCGAAGCGACCCTCCTGCATCTCGCCATAATCGAGCAGGCCGGACAGCATCTGGAGCATGGACTGACCCGATTGCTGCGCCTGTTCGACGAGCCGCCGCAGCCGAACCGGAAGATCGCTCTGTGCGAGAAGCGCCAGCGGACCGAGAACCCCGTTCAGCGGATTGCGCAATTCGTGGCTCATCATGGTCAGGAACCGGGATTTCGACCGGTTGGCCTGTTCCGCTTCCGCCGCGTGGTACCGCTCCAGCTCGTCCACCACCCGCTGCCGCCGGTGTTCCCGCAGAATCAGCAACAGGCACAACAGGCAGGCCAGCACGGCCGCGCCGCTGATCAGCGCCGTGGTCCGGAAGCTCGCCGCGAGCCGGTCCCGCGCCAGCCCCGCGGCGCTGGTGTCGCCCCGCATCACCCGCAGGGTATAGAGTCGCAGCTCGTTCTGATGGCGATGCATGTCCTCGACGATGCCGCGCGCCCGCTCCCGATCGTCCGGGCGCAGCCCGGCGATGACCGGGTCGATCCGTTCGAGATAGGTCGCGATCGCGCGGATGGCACCGAACCCCTCGTCGTAGCCCCGCAGAGCTTCACCGGCCCTGCCCCGGCCTGTCATGAACACTCGACTCCAGAGGATGTCGAAACGCTCCCGCATCTCGTTCAGCGCCTCCGGCGTCCCCTGCGCCGCCATCATCGCCGCGCTCAGTTCGAAGCGCAGAAGCTCGACCTCCATCTGCGTCGCGGACCACAACAGGTTGTCCCGATTGGTATCGCGCAGATTCTGCGCATCCCGGCGAAGGGCGACATAGCCGACGGTCGCGATGCCGGCGGCCGCGATCAGCATGACGAGGGCGAAATACCGCGAGATCGGACGGGGCAGCTTCACAGCGATTCGATCCGGATCACCTGCCAGATCAGGCGCTGGATGTAGGTCGGATCGCGCAGCTCCGCGTGTTCCGAGATCGGATACATCAGCCAGAGCGGCCCCATCTCGCGCTGCGACAGCTCGCGGCCATCGGCCTCCATGGCGAGGATCACGTCATAGGTCATGAAGTCGCTGGTCGGAATGTCGACGTAATAGTCGTTGGCCGCCAGAAGCCGCACCTTTTCGGTCTGATCGAGCGCCAACCGTTCCAGCACGTCGCGCACCAGGGGACCGCGGTAGGCGACCTGGCCGTCGGCGAACTCGTTCTCGGTGACGATCGTCTTCTTCGGCAGGGCATCGAGTTCGCCGAGCGTGAGTTCGACGGCCTCCGGTCCGCGCACCAGCACCAGCGCCGGTTCGTTCGTGCCGGCTCCGGCCATCGGCGCCTGGGAGGCGACTGCGAGAAGCAGGGCCGCCCTTGCCCAGTGCCGACCTTTCAACCGAAAGCGCACCACCGCCGCCGCTCCTCCCTGGCTCAGGACGCGATCATGCGCCGCTGGTCTTCATGGGAGCAGCAACAACTATGTGTGGTTGAAAATCAAGAGAAACCTACTCGTAATGAGAAGGTATGGTTGCCAAACTACCAGCGTGGGCGAATTTGCCCACGCTGGCATCAGACCAAGGTCGCAGTTCGCCGCCGCGGCGGCGTCACGCGTTCTTGATCAATCCGACCTTCGACAGCGTATCGCTGATCTCGCCGAGAATCGCCGGATCGTCGATCGTCGCGGGCATCTTGTAGTCCTGCCCGTCGGCGATCCGGCCCATGATCCCGCGCAGGATCTTTCCCGAGCGCGTCTTCGGCAGCCGTTCGACGACCACGGCGGACTTGAAGGCGGCCACCGGTCCGATGCGGTCGCGCACCAGCTTCACGCATTCGCGGATCACGTCGTCCGGCTCACGCTCGCAGCCCTTGTTGAGGCAGACAAATCCCATGGGGAGTTGCCCCTTGAGATCGTCGGCGACGCCGATCACCGCGCATTCCGCGACGTCCGGGTGGCTCGCCAGCACCTCCTCCATCGCACCGGTCGAGAGGCGATGGCCGGCGACATTGATGACGTCGTCGGTGCGGGCCATGATGTAGAGATAGCCGTCCGCGTCGATCATCCCCGCGTCGCCGGTTTCGTAGTAGCCGGGAAAGGTGGTGAGGTACGATTTCACGAACCGGGCCTCGGCGTTCCACAGCGTCGACAGGGTCCCCGGCGGCAACGGCAACTTGATCGTCACCGCCCCGAGTTCACCCGGCCCAGCCGGCGTCCCGGCCTCGGACAGGATTTGCACGTCATATCCGGGCATCGGCACGGTCGGCGAGCCGAGCTTGATCGGCAGCAGTTCGATCCCGGCCGGATCGGCGCAGATCGCCCAACCGGTCTCGGTCTGCCACCAATGGTCGATGACCGGCACCTTCAAATGTTCCTGCGCCCAGACGATCGTGTCGGGATCCGCCCGCTCGCCGGCGAGAAACAGGAGCTTCATGCACTCGAGGTCGTAGTCGCGGATGAAATTGCCGGCGGAATCCTCGCGCTTGATCGCGCGGAGCGCGGTCGGCGCGGTGAAGAAGCTCTTGACGCCATACTCCTCGATCACCCGCCAGAAGGTGCCGGCGTCGGGCGTGCCGACCGGCTTGCCCTCGAACACGATCGTCGTCGCCCCGACCAGCAGCGGCGCGTAGCAGATGTAGGAATGCCCCACCACCCAGCCGACATCCGAGGCCGCCCAGAAAACGTCGCCCGCGCCGATGGCATAGATGTTCTTCATGGTCCAGGCGAGCGCCACCATATGGCCGGCGGTCGGACGCACGACACCCTTCGGCTGGCCGGTCGTTCCCGAGGTATAGAGGATATAGACCGGGTCCATGCCGCCGACCGGAACGCAAGGCACGGGATCCGCCGCCGCCGCCGCCTGCAGCCAGTCGAAATCGCGGCCCTCGACGAGGGTCGCCACGGCCTGCGGCCGCTGAAGGACAAAGCAGGTTTCGGGTTTCACGTTTGCCATTTCGATGGCGGCGTCGACCAACGGCTTGTAGGCGACGACCCGACCCGGCTCGATGCCGCAGGAGGCGAGAAGGATCGCCTTCGGCGCGGCGTCGTCGATGCGGACCGCCAGCTCCGGCGCCGCGAAGCCGCCGAACACCACCGAATGGATCGCGCCGATCCGGGCGCAGGCCAGCATCCCGACCAGCGCCTCGGGCAGCATCGGCATGTAGATGATTACCCGGTCGCCCTTGACGATGCCCCGGCTCGCCAGCGCGCCGGCGAGCCGCGCGACCCGCTCACGCAGGTCGGCGTAGGTGATCCGTTCCTTGGAGCCGGTGACCGGGGAGTCGTGGATGATCGCCACGCGGTCGCCATGGCCTGCCTCGACATGCCGGTCCACGGCATTGTAGCAGGTGTTGCCGAGCGCGTCCGCGAACCAGCCGTAGAGCGGCGCGTTGCGGTCGTCGAGCGCGTGCGAAGGCGCGCGGTCCCAGTCGATGGCCTCGGCCGCCTTCATCCAGAACGCGTCCGGATTGGCCGCCCAGTCCGCGTAGACCTCGCCGTAGCCCATGTCTTTCCTCCGTTTTTCCTTGTTAGCCGTAACTTTGCACCGGCGCCTTCGCCAACGCTGCGATATTGAGAAGACCGCGCGGCGTGATCGAAGGCGTGACGATATGCGCCTTGTTGCCCATGCCCATCAGGATCGGGCCCACCTCGAGCCCGCCCGACACCGCCTTGATGATGTTGCGGACCGCGCTCGCGGCGTCGGTATTGGCGAAGACGAGCACGTTCGCCGCGCCTTCGAGCCGTGAGTTCGGAAAGATCCGCTCCCGCAGCGCCGGATCGAGCGCGGCGTCGGAATGCATCTCGCCCTCGTAGACGAAATCAGCCGCGCTCTCGTCGAGGATCGCCAGGGCCGCGCGCATCCGACGCCCCGAGCCGGTGTCGAGATTGCCGAACTGGGAATGCGAGCAGAGCGCGACCTTCGGCTCGACCCCGAACCGACGCGCGTGGCGGGCCGCGGCGATCACCGTTTCGGCGATCTGCTCGGCGGTCGGCTCTGGATAGACCTGGGTGTCCGCGACGAACATCACCGTCCGCTCGGCGATCATCAGCGAGAGCGCCGCGATCGGCTTGAGATCAGGGCAGCCAAGGACTTGGCGGATATAGTTGAGATGCCAGAGATACTGCCCGAAGGTGCCGCAGATCAGGCTGTCCGCCTCGCCCCGCTGCACCATCACCGCGCCGATCGCCGTCGTGTTGGTGCGCATGATCGCGCGCGCGAGATCCGGGGTGACGCCGCGCCGCTGCATCAATTCGTGATAGGTGCCCCAGTATTCGCGATAGCGGGGATCGCCCTCGGGATTTACCACGTCGAAATCGGCGCCGACCTTGATCGGCAGCGCCGCCCGTTCGCAGCGCCGATCCATGACCTCCGGCCGTCCGATCAGCGTCGGCCGCCCCAGTCCCTCCTGGATCATCGCCTGCGCCGCGCGCAGCACCCGCTCGTCCTCGCCCTCGGCGAAGACGACGCGCCGCGAGCTGTCCCGGCCGACATCGAAAACCTGCCGCATGATGAAGGCCGAACGATAGACCGAGGCGTTCAACTTCGCCTTGTAGGCCTCGATATCGGCCACCGGACGTGTCGCCACGCCGCTCTCTATCGCCGCCTTGGCGACCGCGCCGGCGACGATGGCCAGCAGCCGCGGATCGAAGGGTTTCGGAATGAGGTAGTCGGGTCCGAAGCTCAACCGCTCGCCCTGATAGGCCGCCGCCGCCTCGGCCGACGAGGAGGCACGGGCCAGCGCCGCGATCCCTTCGACGCAGCCGATCTCCATCTCGTCGTTGATCGTGGTCGCGCCGACATCGAGCGCGCCGCGGAAGATGAACGGAAAGCAGAGGACGTTGTTGACCTGGTTCGGATAGTCCGACCGCCCGGTCGCGATGATCACGTCGGGATTGGCCGCCCGCGCCACGTCGGGATCGATCTCGGGGTTGGGATTGGCAAGGGCGAAGACGATCGGTGTCGCCGCCATCGTCTTCACCATGTCGCCGGTCAGCACCCCGGGCCCGGACAGGCCAAGGAAGAGATCGGCGCCCGGAATGACCTCGGCCAGCGTCCGCAGATCGGACTCCTGCGCGAAGGCCGCCTTCTCCGGGTTCATGTCCTGCTCGCGCCCGACATGCACCAGCCCGTGAATGTCGCAGAGCCAGACGTTCTCGCGCCGGGCCCCGAGCTTCAGCAACATGTTGAGGCAGGCGATGCCGGCCGCGCCACCGCCGGTCGAGACGATCTTCACGTCCTCGAACCGCTTGCCGGCGACCTTCAGCGCGTTGGTCGCGGCGGCGCCGACGACGATCGCCGTGCCGTGCTGGTCGTCGTGGAACACGGGGATGTTCATCTTCTCGCGGCAGAGACGCTCGACCACGAAGCAGTCGGGGGCCTTGATGTCCTCGAGATTGATCGCGCCGAAGGTCGGCTCGAGGCTCGCGACGATCTCCGCGAGCTTGACGGGATCGGATTCGTTCACCTCGATGTCGAAGCAATCGACATTGGCGAACTTCTTGAAGAGCACCGCCTTGCCCTCCATCACCGGCTTCGAGGCCAGCGCGCCGATATTCCCGAGGCCAAGCACCGCGGTGCCGTTGCTGACAACGGCGACAAGATTGCCGCGGGCCGTATAGCGCGCGGCCACCGTCGGATCGGCCTTGATCTCGAGGCAGGCCTCGGCGACGCCCGGCGAATAGGCGAGGCTGAGATCGCGCTGGTTCGCCATCGGCTTGGTGGCGCGGATCTCGAGCTTCCCCGGGCTGGGGAACTCGTGATAGTCCAGCGCCGCCTTCCGCGCATTCTCGCCGCTGCCGTCACCCATGGCCGTTTTTTTCCCCAGACGTCTTTTTGTTATCGTATAGCATCGCCCCGCCCGGGGCGCTTCAGCCTAGCTCATGCGCCGCGCGCGTTCAGAAGGTCAAGGATCTCGCGCGCCGCCACCGGAATATTGGTGCCTGGCCCGAAGATCGCGGCCACCCCGGCGGCCCGCAGGAAGTCATAATCCTGCCGCGGGATGACGCCGCCGCAGATCACTAGGACATCCTCCGCCCCCTGCGCCTTCAGCGCCTCGATCAGCTTCGGCGCCAGCGTCTTGTGGCCGGCCGCCTGGCTCGAGATGCCGACGACGTGCACGTCGTTGTCGATCGCGTCCTGCGCGGCTTCCTCCGGCGTCTGGAACAGCGGGCCGACATCGACGTCGAAACCGATGTCGGCGAAGGCGGTGGCGATCACCTTCGCGCCCCGGTCGTGGCCATCCTGTCCCATCTTCACCACCAGCATGCGCGGCCGGCGCCCCTCGGCTTCCGCGAACGCCTCCACGTCCCGCTGGATCGCGGCGAAGCCCGCGTCCCCCTCGTAGGCCGCGCCATAGACGCCGGCCAGCGTTTTCACCTCGGCGCGGTGGCGCCCGAACACCTTTTCCATCGCGTCCGAAATCTCCCCCACGCTCGCCCGCGCCCGCGCCGCTTCGATCGCCGCCGCGAGCAGGTTGCCGTTCGACCGCGCCGCCGCCTCCAGCGCGGCCAGCGCCGCGTCGCAGGCCGCCTGATCGCGCGTCGCGCGGATCCGGGTCAGCCGCTCGATCTGCGCCTCGCGCACCTTCACATTGTCCACGTCGAGAATGTCGATCGGGTCCTGCTTCGCCAGCCGATACTTGTTGACCCCGACGATCACCTCGGCGCCGCGGTCGACCGCCGCCTGCCGCCGCGCCGCGCTCTCCTCGATGCGCAGCTTCGGCATGCCGCTCCCGACCGCCTTGGTCATGCCGCCGAGCGACTCGACCTCCTCGATCAGCGCCCAGGCCTTTTCCGCCATGGCCGCCGTCAGGCTCTCGACATAGTAGCTGCCCGCCAGCGGATCGACGACATGGGTGATCCCCGTCTCCTCCTGCAGAATCAGCTGCGTGTTGCGCGCGATCCGGGCGGAGAATTCGGTGGGCAGCGCGATCGCCTCGTCGAGCGCGTTGGTATGAAGGCTCTGCGTTCCCCCGAGCGCCGCCGCCATCGCCTCGTAGGCGGTGCGGATGACGTTGTTGTAGGGATCCTGCTCCTGCAGGCTGACGCCGCTGGTCTGGCAGTGGGTGCGCAGCATCGAACTCGCCGCCTTCTTCGGCGAGAACTCCCCCATGATCCGCGCCCAGAGCAGCCGGGCGGCGCGCATCTTGGCGATTTCCATGAAGAAATTCATGCCGATCGCCCAGAAGAACGACAGGCGCCCGGCGAAATCATCGACGTCCATGCCGCTCGCGATCGCGGCGCGGACATATTCACGCCCGTCGGCCAGCGTAAACGCGAGCTCCTGCACCAGGTTCGCGCCGGCCTCCTGCATGTGGTAGCCGGAGATCGAGATCGAGTTGAACTTCGGCATCTTCCGCGCCGTGTACTCGATGATGTCGG
>NZ_CALAGI010000074.1 GCF_937891315.1 uncultured Amaricoccus sp.
AACGTCCAGGGGATGATCTGGGGCCCGAGCTTCGACGACAACAAGTACTGGCAGGGCTACAAGGACTGACCTGCGGCCCCTGACCCGCTCAGAGCACGAGCTTCATCCCCTCGTGCGTCGCCTCGAAGCCGAGCCGCCGGTAGAAGCGGTGGGCATCGTGGCGGCGCTTGTCGGTGGTGAGCTGGACCAGGATGCAGCCTCGCTCCCTGGCCCGCGCGATTGCCCAGGCCATCATCGCCGCACCCACCCCGCGTCCGCGCCGGCCCTGCGCCACCCGGACCGCCTCGATCTGCGCCCGCCAGGCGCCGCGCCGGCCGAGCCCCGGCAGGAAGTTGAGCTGGAAGCAGCCGACCACCGCTCCGTCCAGCACCGCCACCAGCTCGCGGCAGTTGGGCTCCGCCTGGATGGCGCGGAACGCCTCGAGGTAGGCCTCGTCGACCACGCCCGTCTCGCGCGCGGCACCCAGCATGTCGTCGGCCAGCATCGCCACCACCGCCGGCAGGTCCGCCAGGGTAGCATCGCGGATCTCGATCGCCTCCTGCATCACCGTCCCTCCCCTTCGTTGCTGTCCCTTGACGCCCGCACCACTCGCGCCGACGCTGCCGGCGCGATGCAGCGGCTTCCCACACCATGCTGAAGCTCCTCGGCGCCGCCCTGCGTCTGGCACTCACGCTCGCCGTAACCTTCCTGGGCCTGCTGCTCATCACCTTCCTGATCGGCCGGGTGGTGCCGATCGACCCGGTGCTGGCCGTGGTCGGCGACCGCGCCCCGCCCGACGTCTACGAGCGCGCCCGCATCGCGCTTGGCCTGCATCTGCCGCTCTGGCGCCAGTTCCTGATCTACCTCCAGCACGTCCTGCAAGGCGATTTCGGCACCAGCGTGCTGACCTCGCGGCCGGTGATCGAGGACATCCTGCGCGTCTTCCCGGCGACGCTGGAGCTCGCCACCGTGGCCACGATCCTGGGCGTGCTGCTGGGGGTTCCCATGGGTATCGCCGGCGCCGTCTGGCAGGGCCGCTGGCCCGACCATCTGGTCCGGGTCCTGGGCCTTGTCGGCTATTCGGTGCCGGTGTTCTGGCTGGGCCTGATGGGCCTGCTCCTGTTCTACGCCAAGCTCGGCTGGGTGGAGGGGCCGGGCCGGCTCGACGTGTTCTACGAGGACATCGTCAGCCCGGTGACCGGCGTCATCCTGATCGACGCCGCCATCGCCGGCGAATGGGACGTGTTCTGGAACGCGCTGGGCCACGTGATCCTGCCGGCCTCGATCCTGGGCTACTTCTCGCTCGCCTACATCGCCCGCATGACCCGCTCGCTGATGCTGGAGCAGCTGCGCCAGGAGTATATCGTGGCCGCCCGGGCCAAGGGCGTGCCCGAATGGCGCATCGTCTGGAGCCACGCTTTGCGCAACACCGCCGTGCCCCTGATCACGGTCATCGCGCTCAGCTATGGCGGCCTGCTCGAGGGCTCCGTGATCACCGAGACCGTGTTCGCCTGGCCGGGCCTCGGCGCCTATCTCACCGGCTCGCTCCTGAACGCCGATATGAACGCCGTGCTCGGCGCCACCATCGTCGTCGGCACCGTGTTCATCGGCCTCAACCTGCTCTCGGATCTGCTCTACCGTCTGTTCGACCCCAGGGCGCGCGCGTGAGCGCGGCACTCGACCGCCGCCAGGCCCCCGCCGGCTGGCGCCGCTGGCTGCTCGCCGACACCCCGGCCTCGCCGCTCCAGGCGCGGCTGGGCCAAGCCTACCACTCCTGGCTCGTGTTCCGTGCCAACCCGATGGCGCTGGTGGGGCTGGGGATCGTGCTGCTGCTGGTGCTGGTGGCGGCGCTGGCGCCGGTCCTGGCCACGCACTCGCCCATCCTCCAGGACCTGGCCCAGCGCCTGCAGCCGCCCTCGGCCGCGCACTGGCTGGGCACGGACGAGCTCGGCCGCGACATCTGCTCGCGCCTGATCTGGGGCTCGCGGATCACGCTCACCGTGGTGGGCCTCGTCGCCATCATCGTCGGCCCGGTGGGCCTGCTGGTCGGCACCGTCGCCGGCTACGCCGGCGGCTGGCTCGACACCGTGCTGATGCGCGTGACCGACGTGTTCCTGGCCTTCCCGCGCCTGATCCTGGCCCTGGCCTTCGTGGCGGCCCTGGGGCCCGGCATCGAGAACGCGATCATCGCCATCGCGATCACCGCCTGGCCGCCCTATGCCCGCATCGCCCGCGCCGAGACGCTGACCATCCGCAATTCCGACTACATTGCCGCCGCCCGGATGAGCGGCGCCTCCGACATCAAGATCCTGGTCGGCCACATCATCCCGATGTGCCTGCCCTCGCTGATCGTGCGGGTCTCGCTCGACATGGCGGGCATCATCCTGACCGCCGCCGGCCTCGGCTTCCTCGGGCTCGGCGCGCAGCCGCCGCTGCCGGAATGGGGGGCGATGATCGCCTCCGGGCGGCGCTTCATCCTCGACCAGTGGTGGGTGGCGACCATGCCCGGCATCGCGATCTTCGTCGTCAGCCTCGGCTTCAACCTGCTCGGCGACGGCCTGCGCGACGCTCTCGACCCGCGGGAGGCCGGACGATGAGCACTCCCCTCCTGACGGTCAGGAACCTCCGCGTCACCTATCCCGGCCGCGTGCGCCCGGTGGAGGCGGTGCGGGGGGTCAGCTTCACCCTTGGCCGCGAGCGCCTCGGGATCGTCGGCGAGAGCGGTTCGGGCAAGTCCCAGACCGGCCGCGCGATCATGGGCCTGACCCCGCCCCAGGCCGGGGTGACCGCCGATACGCTCGACTTCGCCGGGATCGACCTCCTGACCGCGTCGCCCCGCACCCGGCGCTCGCTCCGCGGCGGCCGGATCGCCATGGTGCTGCAGGACCCGAAATACTCGCTCAACCCGGTCATGAGCATCGGACGGCAGATCGTCGAGACGCTGGTGACCCACCGCCCGATGCCGTGGACGGCGGCGCGGCGGACGGCGCTCGACATGCTGGAGGCGGTGCAGATCCGCGATCCCGAGCGGGTGTTCGACCTCTATCCGCACGAGGTCTCGGGCGGCATGGGCCAGCGGGCAATGATCGCGATGATGCTCGTCGTCGGGCCCGAACTCCTGATCGCCGACGAGCCGACCTCGGCACTCGACGTGACCGTGCAGCTCGAAGTGCTCGACATCCTCGACGGGCTGGTGCGCGACCGCGGGATGGGCCTCCTCTTCATCAGCCACGACCTGCGCCTCGTCTCGTCCTTCTGCGACCGGGTGCTCGTCATGTACGCGGGCCGGGTGGTCGAGGAACTCGCCACCGGCGACCTCGCCCACGCGCGGCACCCCTATACCCGCGGGTTGCTGAACTGCATGCCGAAGATCGGCGAGGATCGACACCCGCTGCCGGTGCTCGACCGCAAGCCGGAGTGGGCGCAATGACCGATCTCCTGAACGTCGCGAACCTCGAGGTCCGCTTCGATCTCTACCGCGCGCTCGACGACGTCTCGATCACCGTCGGGCGCGGCCGCTCCTTCGGCCTCGTCGGTGAGAGCGGTTCGGGAAAGTCGACCCTGCTGCGCGCGGTGATGGGTCTCGCCCCGGTTACGGCCGGCACGATGATGGTCGACGGCGAAGCCGTCACGGGCTCGCAGCGGCGACGCGGTTTCTTTCGCAAGGTGCAGATGGTCTTCCAGGACCCCTACGGCTCGCTGCACCCGCGCCAGACGGTCGACCGACAGCTGCTGGAGCCGCTGGCGATCCACGGGGTCGAGGACAGCGAGCAGCGCATCCGCCGCGCCCTCGACGAAGTCGGGCTCGGGCCCGCCTTCCGCTTCCGCTATCCGCACCAGATGTCGGGCGGTCAGCGCCAGCGCATCGCCATCGCCCGCGCGCTGATCCTCGAACCCGCCGCGCTCCTCCTCGACGAGCCGACCTCGGCGCTGGACGCGAGCGTGCAGGCGGAGGTCCTGAACCTTCTGGAGCAGGTGCGGCACGACCGCGGCCTCACCTATCTGATGGTCAGCCACGATCTCGGCGTCGTCACCCACATGTGCGACCGACTCGCGGTCATGCGCGACGGCAAGGTGGTCGAGGAACTGACGGCCGACCAGCTGGCGCGCCGCGAGGTGACGCAGGACTATACCCGCCGCCTGCTGGCCGCCAGCGAGGGCTTCGTCCGCGCCTGAGCCCCCGCCCCCCGCGCGAGATCGCGAAATGGGCGCAGTCGGCGAAGCCGGTCTGGCAGGCGATCGCTGTCATCGACAGGCCGCCGCGCAGGACCGCCAGCGCGCGTAGCGCGGCCGCGTCTCGATGATGAAGCGCTTCGGCGTCACCCCGAGGTTGTCGCGGAACAGCCGCGGCGCAGCTTCACCGGACCGGCCGGCAAGCTTGACACCGCGAAGGCTCATGGTTAACGATGAGTAAACGTTAACTCAGCGGTAACGGCTGGGATTTCAGGGTGGAATGGGTGTCTCTTGGACAACAGCGGCGTCAGCATGCGCGACATCGCCGAAAGGCTTGGAGTCTCGGTCAAGACCGTCTCCGGAGCCCTGAACGGCGGCGCCCGCATGTCCGCGGAGACGCGCAGCCGCATCCAGGCCCTCGCCGAGGAGCTCGGCTACCGCCCGAACATCGTCGCCCGCGGGATGCGCAAGGGCGTGCTCCCGGTTGTCGGCCTGGTGGCCGAGGGCGTGATAACGCTGCCCTTCGCCACCGAGATCGTGCGGAGCCTCGACAACGCCTGCCGCGTGCACGGGCTGTCGGTCGTCGCGACCAACGTCGGCGCCACGCGCAGCGCCGCGGACGGAATCGCCGACGTGCGGCGGTTCCTCCCCAAGGCGATCGTCTATGCGACCTCCTACCATCGCGTCGTGAAGCTCGACTCGCGGGTCCGCCGCGCAATCAAGCTGTTCCTGAACTGCCGCGAGACATCCGATGACATCCCCGCGATCGTCCCGGACGAGCGTCAGGCGGGGCGGACCATCGTCGAGCACTGCTTCGCGCGCGGGCGCCGCCGCATCGCCTTCCTCAACCTGCCGGGCATCGTCGCCGGCGAGCTGCGCGAGGACGGCTTCCGCGCCGCCCACGCGGCGCACGGCGTGGATGTCGTCGAAGCATGGCTCCTGCCGGCGACGCGCGGGGCGCTCTACACCGAATACGCCGTCAGCCTCGTGCGCCGCCACGTCGACGCGCTGGCCGGCGTCCTGCCCCGCCCCGACACAATCCTCTGCGGCAACGACCGCGTGGCGCTCGAGGTCTACGGCGCGCTGCGGGCCAACGGCGTCCGCATCCCCGACGACATCGCCGTCGTCAGCTTCGACAACCAGACCGACATCGCGCGGCGCCTCGACCCGCCGTTGACCACCATGGCCCTGCCGCACCGCGAAATCGGGCGGCGGGCCGCCGAGATCGTCACCGGCACCGGACCGGCGCCGCGACCGCTTCAGAAAATTCCGTTCCGGCTGATCGAGCGCGCCTCGGTGTGAGTCGTGCCCGGACGGGCAATAGGGAGGAAAGACCGATGCCTGCACCCCGATTCCGCGCCACGCGCCCAGGGGCCGGCGCCCTCGCCGCCGCCCTGGCGGCGTTCGCCTTCGCAGGGCCGGCGAACGCCGCCGAGCTCCGCATGATGTTCCAGGGCGATCCCTACGAGATCGACGCGGTCAACGCCGCCGCCAAGGCCTACGAGGCCGCCAATCCCGGCACGACGATCGAGCTCATCCACACGCCGCACGATTCCTATAACGAGAAGGTCGGCGCCGCGGTGTCGGCCGGCAACCTGCCCGACATCATCGAGCTCGACGCGCCGTTCCTGTCGAACTACGTCTGGTCGGGCTTCCTGCAGCCGATCGACGGCCTGATCGACCCGGCGCTCCTCGCCGACATGACGCCATCGAACGTCAGCCAGGGTACCTATCCGCCGGACGGCAAGCTCTACGCGACGGCGCTCATCGACAGCACGGTCGTGCTCTATGCGAGCAAGAAGCAGCTCGACTCCCTCGGTATCCGCATCCCCGCGGGCGTCGATGACGCCTGGACCGGCGACGAGTTCCAGAAGATCCTCGAAACGCTGTCGACGGCCGAGGGCGTGAAGTGGCCGATCGACCTGTTCCGCGGCTACGGCACCAAGACGGAGTGGATCCCCTACGGCTACGAGCCGCTGCTCATCTCCTCGGGCTGTGACCTGATCGACCGCGAGACCTGGACGGCGTCGGGCACGTTCGACAGCGAGACCTGCGTCAAGGCGGCGGCGATGATGGCCGAGTGGGTCAAGAAGGGCTGGGTCGTGCCGCAGTCCGCCGGCACCAACCAGTTCTATGCCGAGGGGCGGCCGGCGGCGCTGGCGTGGGGCGGCTACTGGCTCTACAGCGAAGCGATCAACGCCATGGGGGACGACCTCATCGCATTGCCGCTGCCGAAGTTCGGCGACAAGGGCGTCAGCCCGAACGGAACCTGGATCTATGCGATCAGCAAGGACGCCTCGGACCCGGAGGCCGCCGGCAAGTTCCTGAGCTTCATGATCCAGGACCCGGAGTACCAGGCCGCCTATCGCGAACATTCGGCCTTCCCCGGCCTCAAGTCGTTCGGCGCGGCCTCGCCGCTCTACGCCCCCGGCGGCCCGATGGCGGTCGCCTTCGAGCAGGCCGAAAAGACCGCGGTGCCGCGTCCGCCGCACCCGGCCTATCCGGCGATCACGCTGGCGGCGCAAAGCGCCTTCACCGACATCTTCGACGGGGCCGACCCGCAGGAGGAACTGACCAAGGCGGCGGAGGAGATCGACGCCGACATCGAGGACAACGACGGCTACCCGCCGTTCGGCGGCAACTGACGCACCCGCCCGCGGGGAGCCCCGGCGCTCCCCGCGATCCTTCCCGACATCTCCCGAGGGGGCAGAAAGCATGACCGCGACGGCGCCGACCCTGACTCGTCCTGCCGAGAGCGCGCGGCCCAAGCGGCTGATCGGCGCCCGGATGCAGGAATTCCTGATGCTGCTGCCGGCCTGCGTGGTCGTCGGCCTGTTCCTGCTCCTGCCCTTCATCCTGTCCTTTCCGATGTCGCTCACCAATCGCCGGCTGATCCCGCGGCCGGTGAAGTTCGTCGGCTTCGACAACTACGTGGACGTGCTGACCGACCCGGTCTTCTGGCGCGCGCTCCTCAATGTCAGCTATTTCGCGCTGCTCGTGGTGCCGCTCCAGTGCGGCTTCGCCCTCGCGATGGCGCTGCTCATCAACCAGAAGCTCCCGGGCCGCAACTTCTTCCGCGGCGCGCTCTTCCTGCCGGCGATCACCTCCATGGCCGTGGTCTGCGTGATCTGGGGCACGCTCTTCCAGTTCCCGACCGGCCCGCTCAACCAGATCGTCGGCATCCTGACCTTCGGCCTCGCCGGCCCGATCGACTGGCTCGGCAACCCCGCCTCGGCGATGCCGGCCATCGTCCTCCTTTCGGCCTGGCAGGCCTACGGCTTCCAGATGGTCGTCTATCTCGCCGGCCTGCAGAGCATTCCCGGCGACCTCTACGAGGCCGCCCGCCTCGACGGCGCCTCGACCTGGGAGCGGTTCCGCTTCGTCACCTGGCCGGGCCTGAGGCAGACCAACATCTTCGTCCTCATCATCACCACGATCCAGGCGTTCAAGCTGTTCACCCAGGTCAACATCCTGACGCAGGGAGGCCCGCGGAACGCCACCGAGACCGTGGTGCAGTACATGTATCAGGTCGGTTTCGTCGGCCAGAAGCTCGGCCTCGCCTCGGCCGTCGCCATCATCCTCTTCTTCATCGTGCTCGCGATCTCGCTCGTGCAGCGCGTCGTCCTGAGGGATCCGAAATGACCGCCGCTCCCGACGCGCCGCTGCCCGGCACTTCCGATCGCTTCCCGCTGGTCAAGATCGTCTCGATCGCCATCATCACCCTCGTCGTCGTTTCGCCGCTGTTCCTGCTGGTCGTGGCGAGCCTCAAGCCCGACCGCTTCCAGATCCTCGCCGAGATGGGCAGCTTCAAGGCCTTCTGGGTGTCGAACCCGACGCTCCAGAACTACCGCGACATCCTCACCTTCACCGGCAACCAGCCCTTCGCCCGCTACCTGACGAACTCGGTCATCGTCCTGACGCTGACCCTCGCCGGCGGGATGCTCTTCAATTCCATGGCCGCCTTCGTCCTCGCCTGGGGCCGCCTGCCCGGGCGGGCGCTGATCCTGACGGCGATGATCGGTCTCTACATCGTGCCGCAGGAGTCGATCGTCCTGCCGCTCCTCAACATCATGAACCGGATCGGCCTCGCCGACTCGTTCTCCGCCCAGATCCTGCCCTTCTGGGCCAGCCCGCTCTATGTCTTCCTGCTCTACCAGTTCTTCACGCAGATCCCGCGCGACCTCTACGACGCCGCCATCGTCGACGGCGCCTCGCCGTTCCAGATCTACTGGAAGGTGTTCCTGCCGATCAGCCTGCCGGCGCTGGCCACCGTGGCGATCCTCCTCGGCATCGAGACCTGGAACCAGTATCTCTGGCCGCTCCTCGTCACCCAGTCGAACTATGCCCGCCCGATCTCCGTCGGCATCGCCGGCTTCTTCGGATCGGACAGCATCTACTGGAACCTCGCCATGGCCGCCTCGGTCGTGATGATGATCCCGGTCCTGATCCTCTACCTCTTCTTCCAGAAGTGGTTCGTCAGCTCGGTCATCAGCTCCGGCGTGAAGGGCTGAGGCATGGCCGCGGCGCCCCCCCTCCACCGGCCCGAACCCGCCGGCTTCACCGCGCCGGTCCGCGCCGGCGACGTGCTCCACCTCTGGCAGAAGCCCCGCGACCCCGCCGCCGCCTCCCGCGTCACCCTCCACGACGCGGGCGGCACCGCCGTCGCCCTCGTCGGCCCGCCCTCCGACGACTTCCAGATGACGACGCACGTCGTCGCCACGACGGGCCACCTCGCCGTCGCCTGGGACGCGGAAGACACCGCCGTCTCCGTCGCCTACGCCTACGACCCGGCCACCGTCCTCGACGAGGGCGTCCGCCTGCTCTGGACCGTCCCCGCCGCCGCGCCGGAGACGACGCGCTTCCGCCTGCACCTCGCCCCGCCCTTCGGCTGGATGAACGACCCGAACGGCATGATCACCGCCGCCGGCCGCACCCACGCCTTCTACCAGCACTACCCGAACGCCCTGCGCTGGGACACGATGCACTGGGGCCACGCCGTCTCGGCCAACCTCGTCGACTGGACGCACCTTCCCGTCTTCCTCCACCCGCGCCCCGCCCTCCTCGCCGACCCGTCGGCGCAGGGCGGCGCCTTCTCCGGCTCCGCCATCCCGCTCCCCGGCGGCGGCCTCCGGATCTTCCACACCGACCGCGAGGACAGCCGCGAGCCGCTCGAATGGCAGATGACCGCGACGTCCCCCGACCTCCTCGCCGCCGGCCCGTCGGCGATGCTGATCGACGGCCACCCGCCCCTCCCCGGCTTCGGCGATGACCTCCGCGACCCGTACGTCTTCATGGGGCCGGACGGCCTGTGGAAGATGGTCCTCGCCGGCAAGGACGACACCGCCGCGCTCATCCTCCTCTACGAGACCGACGACCCCGACGCCGCCGCGGGCTGGCGCTTCGTCGGCCCGCTCCACCGCGAGCCCCTGCCGCGCAGCGTCCCGGCCGAATGCCCCTGCGTCCTGCCCCTCGACGGCGCGGGCGCCGGCCTCCACGTCCTGATCTTCGGCCTCATCGGCCACCACGGCCTCGTCCTCGGCCGCCGCAACCCGAGCTTCGCCCTCGTCGGCCGCTTCGACGGCCGCGGCTTCGAGGAGATCGCCCGCCGCGAGCTCGATTTCGTCGGCGACTGCTACGCCTTCCAGGGCTTCGTCCACGACGGCCGCCCGGTCGGCATGGCGTGGGCGGCGAACTGGGCCGACGTGCGCCGGACGGAAGACTTCCCGAGCGCCATGACCTTCGTCCGCCGTCTCGTCTGGCAGGACGGCGCCCTGCTGATGCCCCCGGCCGAGGCTGTCACCGCCCTCCGCGTCGCCCCCCTCGCCGCCACGCTCCACGACGGCGTCGACCTGCCCGGCGGCCTCGCGGAGATCGCCTTCGACACGCGCGCGCCCTTCCGCCTGACGCTCGCCCACGCCGACGGCGACCTCGTCCTCGTCCACGACGGCGCCGGCCTCGAGCTTCTCGACGACCGGTCCCGGCGCGGCCGCCCGGTCCCCAACCGTGCCGAGACCGGCCCACTGTCCGACGTCCGCGTCTTCGTCGATGTCGGCCTCGTCGAGATCTACGCCGACGGCGGCCGCTGGTGCGGCACCTACCGCCTCGACAGCGACGCCCCCGTCACCGCGGTCCGGCTCGACGCCGACGCCGCCTCGATCACCAACGCCGAAATCTGGCAGCTCCGCCCCCAGCACGGGGCGCCGCGCAGGGAGGGAACAGCATGGCCGTCGTCGAACTGAAGAAGGCGCGGAAGTCCTACGGGCCGGTGGACATCATCCACGACGTGGACCTCCGCATCGAGGACGGCGAGTTCGCCGTCTTCGTCGGCCCCTCGGGCTGCGGCAAGTCCACGCTCCTGCGCATGATCGCCGGCCTCGAGACCATCACCGGCGGCGAGATCGCCATCGACGGCCAGCGCGTCAACCAGCTCGACCCCGCCGAGCGCGGCGTCGCCATGGTCTTCCAGAGCTACGCGCTCTACCCGCACATGACCGTCAAGGAAAACATGAGCTTCGGCCTCAGGATCGGCAAGCGCCCGAAGGCCGAGATCGACGAGCGCGTGGGGGTAGCGAGCCGCATCCTCCAGCTCGATGCCCTCCAGGACCGCCGCCCGAGCCAGCTTTCCGGCGGTCAGCGCCAGCGCGTGGCGATCGGCCGGGCGATCGTGAGGAACCCCAAGGTCTTCCTCTTCGACGAGCCCCTGTCGAACCTCGACGCCGAGCTCCGTGTCCAGACCCGCGTCGAGATCGCCAAGCTCCACGAGAGCCTCGGCAACACCATGATCTACGTCACCCATGACCAGACCGAGGCGATGACCCTCGCCGACAAGATCGTCGTGCTCCGCAAGGGCCGTGTCGAGCAGGTCGGCCCGCCGCTCGAACTCTACGAGAACCCGAACGACGTCTTCGTCGCCGGCTTCATCGGCTCGCCGAAGATGAACTTCTTCGCCGGCAAGCTCGAGACGGGCGGCGTCGTGCGCTTCGCCGGCACCGAGATCGCCGCGCCCTTCGCCGAAGGCGCGGCCGCGCCGGGCGCCGCCGTCACCATCGGCATCCGCCCCGAGCACTTCGACCGCGACGCGACGCCCGACGCGGCGATCGAGATCGCCGTCGAATTCGTCGAGCACCTCGGCGGCACCTCCTTCGTCCATGGCAACCTGCCCGACGGCGCCCGGGTCATCGTCGAGCGCCGCGACGCCGGCGACCTCCGCTCCGGCATGTCGATCCGCGCCGGCTTCCGCAACCGCGACGTCCGCGCCTTCGACGCCGAGGGCCGCCGACTGCGCTAGGTGGCATGGCCCGCCCTTCGTCCGCGGATTGCATCGCCCGCGGACGATCCGCTACCGCAGGAAGCGGCGAAACCGACCGAGGGCGAGGATGAAGTAGATCGCGCTGATGACGGCCAGGGCGGCGAACTGCGGCCAGACGACGGCGAGGCCGGCGCCGCGGAAGAGAATCGCCTGGGCGAGGATTACGAAATGGGTGTTGGGGGCGGCGAGCATGATCGTCTGGATCACCTCGGGCATGCTCTCGCGCGGGCTCATCGCGCCGGAGAGGAGCTGGAGCGGCATCAGGACCAGCATCATCAGGAGGCCGAACTGCGGCATCGCGCCCGCGATCGTCGCGAGGAAGATGCCCATGCAGGTCATCGCGAAAAGGTGCAGCGCCGTGGCTGCGAGAAACAGCGGAACCGAGCCACCGAGCGGCACGCCGAGCAGGCCATGGACCACGACGAGGAGCGAGAAGGCGGTGGCGATCCAGACGACGAGCGCCATGGACCAGACCTTTGAGAGCATGATCTCGGGCGGGGTCACCGGCATGACGAGCAGGTGCTCGATGGTGCCGTGCTCGCGCTCGCGGATGAGCGCGGCGCCGGTCAGGATGATCGACAGCATCGTCACCGAGGTGATGACGTTGGTGATCGCACCGAACCAGGCCTGGCTCAGCGACGCATTGAAGCGGGCGCGGAGCGCGAGTTCGACGCTCGGCACCGGGATCGACCGGTAGCGGTCGACATATTCCGAGACCTCGCTCGTCACGATCGAACCGATGTAGCCGCCGCCGGTGAAGGCCTGGGTCATCCGCGTCGCATCGACGTTGAGCTGGAGGTCGGGCGCGCGTCCCGCCACCACGTCGCGCTCGAAGCCGGGCGGAATGACGAGGGCGAAGGTGTCGAGGCCGGCGTCGAGGCGGGCGTCCATCTCGTGCTCGCCGATCAGCACGGGCGGCGTGAAGTAGGGCGGGTAGAAGGCGGTGGTGATCCGGGTCGAGAGCGTCGACTGATCCTCGTCGACGATGGCGAGCGCGGCGCGGTTCAATGTCTCGGGCATCGCGCGCGACTGCACGTAGACCGCGATCGAGAAGGCGTAGACGATGAGGACGAGCATCGCCGGGTCGCGGGCCAGACCGCGGAGCTCCTTCAGCCCGAGGTTCCAGACATTGGCGAGGCGCATCGCTACCGTTCCTGCTTGCGGAGGAAGGCGGCGGCGAGGCCGAGGAGCACCGGGATCGCCAGCGCGAGCGGCCAGTAGCTGCCGCGGAGGTCGTCGAAACCGAGGCCCTTGGAAAAGGTGCCGCGCGCGATGGTGACGAAGTGGCTGGCCGGGAACACCCTGCCGATGACGGCGCCCGCGCCCTGAAGCGAGGAGACCGGATCCATCAGGCCGGAGAATTGCATCGAGGGGATGAGCGTCAGGAGCGCCGTGGCGAAGATCGCCGCGGTCTGGCTCCGCATGAAGGTCGAGATGACGAGCCCCATCGCCGTGGCGACGAAGGCGTAGAGCAGGGCGCCGAACGACAGCGCCAGCAGGCTGCCGGTGAGCGGCACCCGGAAGAAGAACACCGCGAAGGCGACGAGCAACACGAAGTTGAGGAGCGAGATGACGACATAGGGGAGCTGCTTGCCGAGCAGGAATTCGAGCCGGGTGACAGGGGTCACGTAGAAATTGACGATCGAGCCGAGTTCCTTCTCGCGCACGATAGAGAGCACGGTCAGCATGGCGGGGATCATCAGGAGCAGCATCGGGATCACCGCCGGAACCATGGAGACCAGGCTCTCGACGCCCGGATTGTAGCGGTAGCGGATGACGAGGTCGAAATTGCCGACGGCCGCGGCGGCGCCATAGGCCTCGCGGGCCTTGCGGGCGAGCCAGGTGGAATGCATGCCCTGAACGTACCCGCGCACGGTTTCGGCGCGCGAGGGCATGGCGCCGTCGATCCAGGCGCCGATCTCGACCGGCTTGCCCCGGGCGATGTCGCGGGCGAAACCGGGCGGGATCTCGAGCGCGAGGCTGATTTCGCCGGCGCGCATCCGGGCGTCCATGTCATCGTAGCCGGTGAGCGGCGACGCCTCGACGAAATAGGGCGAGCCGGCGATGTCGAGCACGTAGTCGCGGCTGAGCGTCGTGTCGTCGCGGTCGAGCACGGCGAAGGACAGGTCGCGCACGTCGGTGTTGATGCCGTAGCCGATCACGAACATCAGGATCAGGCTGCCGAGCACGGCGAGGGTGGCGCGGATCGTGTCACGGCGGAGCTCCAGCGCCTCGCGGATGGTGTAGGCGAGCATCCTCCGCGGGTCGAAGGCGCGGTGCCGCGCCTGCCCCGCCGGCGGCGCCGCCGTCTCCGGCGCGGCGGGCGGCGGCGCCGCGCCGGTGGCTTCGCCAATCGCCTCCTCGAGATAGGCGATGAAGGCGGTCTCGAGATCCTTGGCGCCCTTGCTCTCGACGATGGCCGCCGGCGTGTCGCTGACCAGCACGTGGCCGGCATGCATCAACGAGATCCGGTCGCAGAGCATCGCCTCGTTCATGAAGTGGGTCGAGACGAAGATCGTCACCCCGTCGCGGCGCGAGAGCTCCCCGAGCTTCTGCCAGAAACCGGCGCGCGCCACCGGGTCGACGCCCGAGGTCGGTTCGTCGAGGATCAGGATGTCGGGCCCGTGGATCAACGCCACGGCGAGGCTCAGGCGCTGGCGGATGCCGAGAGGAAGCGCGTCGGGCAGCGCGTCGATCTCGGCGGCGAGGCCGAAGCGCTCGACCATCTCGCGCACGCGGCCGCCGATCTCGGCCTCGGGCATCTGGAAGAGGCGCGCGTGCAGCTCGAGGTTCTGCCGCACCGTGAGCTCGGTATAGAGCGAGAACGCCTGGCTCATGTAGCCGACGCGGCGGCGCGTCTCCATGTCGCGGGCGTCGACCTCGCGGCCGAAGAGCCGCGCGGTGCCCTCGCTCGCCTCGAGAAGCCCGGTCAGCATCTTCATCGTCGTGGTCTTGCCGCAGCCGTTCGAGCCGAGGAAGC
>NZ_CALAGI010000075.1 GCF_937891315.1 uncultured Amaricoccus sp.
TCCCCATGAAAAACTACGTCCAGCCCGGCAACACCATCACCCTGACCGCGCCCTACGCCGTCGCCTCCGGCGATGGCCTGCTTGTCGGCTCAATCTTCGGAGTGGCCTCCGGCACCGCCGCCCTCGGCGAGAGCGTCGAGACCGCGCTCACCGGCGTCTTCGACATCACCAAGATTGGCTCGCAGGCCTGGACCGCAGGTGCCAGGATCTACTGGGACGATACCAACAAGCGCACCACCAACGTGGCCACCTCGAACACGCTGATCGGTGTCGCCACCGAGGCCGTGACGGGCGGCGCTGGTGACACCATCGGCCGGGTGCGCCTGAACGGCGCGTTCTGATGAGCGCTTTCGCCGCCGCCGTCGGCGCGCTCTTCGCCGATCCGAACGTGGGTCGGGATGCGGTCTACACGCCCGAGGGCGGCGCGCCCGTTCCGGTGCGCGCCGTGGCCCGGCGCGCGGATGCTATCGCCGACTTCGGCGACGCCCGGCTCTGGTCCGAGACCACCCGTATCGACCTGCGCGCGGCCGAGGTGCCAGCGCCGCGCCCCGGCGACCGCATCGAGATCGATGGTGACGCCTTCCTCATCCAGGGCGAACCGGTCCGCGACCGCGAGCGGCTGGTCTGGACCGTGGATTTGCGCCCGGCGTGACCCGATGAAGCTGAGGCTCGACATCATCGGCGATATCGCCCGGATCATGGAAGCAGAGACCCGGGCGGGCGAGATGGCTGTAACCTCGGCCATGCGCGAAGCCGGAACCGGGCTCAAGGCTTCCTGGCGCGCACAGATCACGGGCGCCGGACTGGGCGCACGGCTTGCCCGCAGCATTCGCTCCGAGCAATTCCCCAAGGACAGGCCAAGCCTGAATGCCGCTGCGCTGGTCTGGTCCAACGCCCCGGTCATCGTCGGTGCACATGACACCGGCCCGCTGATCCGCTCGAAGAGCGGATTCTGGCTGGCGATCCCGACGCCTGCGGCGGGCAAGTCGCTCCGCGGTGGGCGGATCACACCCGGCGAATGGGAGCGCCGCACCGGCCTGCGCCTGCGGTTCATCTATCGCCGCAGGGGCCCGAGCCTTCTGGTGGCTGAAGGGCGGCTGAACACGAAGGGCCGCGCGGTGGCGTCGCGTTCGAAGACCGGTCGAGGGCTGACCTCCGTGCCGATCTTCCTGCTGGTTCCGCAGATCAGGTTGCCGAAGCGGCTGGACCTCGCGCGAGATGCCGCACGAGCGCATGACGCTGTGCCGGGGCTGATCGTGGCGAACTGGGTGGAGCCCGGCTCGTAACAGCGGGAGAGGTCGACATTCAGGGCCGATTGGCATATATTGCCAACGATCTTGCAGGAGAGCCGCATGGCCACGCGAAACGTCGTTCTGACTGACACGCAATCCGACCTGGTCGACCGTCTGGTCGCTTCCGGGCGCTATCAGAATGCTTCGGAAGCCTTGCGGGCCGGGCTGCGATTGCTCGAACGCGAAGAAACCGAGCTCGGCGCGTTGCGTGACCGGCTGACGACCGGGCTGGAACAGGCCCGGCGTGGCGATCTGGCCGAGGGCAGCGGTGAAGATGCGATCCGGCGTGCCTTTGCGCGCGCGCGCCAATCGTCCTGATGCCGAAGCCCTGGCGCCTGACGCGACAGGCCGAAGCCTCACTCGTCGACATCGCTAACTGGACCGTCGAGACCTTCGGCCCTCGACAGGCGGCCGCCTATGAGGAAGACCTGATCGTCCGCTGCTCGGAGATCGCGGCCGGTACAGCCATGTCGCAGGACTGCCGCCGGATCATCGACCCGGACCTGCCCGAGGATCTGCGCTTCGCACGCTGCGGCCAGCATTTCGTCATCTTCATCGAGGAGGCGGAACAGGTGATCATCGTCGATTTCCTGCACGCCCGCGCGGACCTGCCGCGGCGGCTTGCAGCCATCACGGAACCGAAGCCCGACAGGGACCACTGAAGCCGGGCGGGCCCCGGACAACCGGGATCATCATGCCCACCACACGCGAAACCATCCTCACCGCGCTGCACATGTGGCTTTCGGCGTTGCCCGCAACCGCCCTGCGCGGCGAGGTATTGCCCGAGCGCGTACCTGTAACCGGGTTGCTGATCCTGCGCGACGGCGAACCCGGCGCGCCCGAGGTGACGCTCTCGCCCTTGCGCTATCACTATCAGCACCGGGCAGAGATCGAAGCTGTGGTGCAGGGTGCGGCCCGTGACACCGCCTTCGACACGCTCTGCGCCAGTATCGGCGCGGCGCTCGCCGCCGACCGCACGCTTGGCGGCCTCTGCGACTGGGTCGAAGCAGAAGCCCCGCAGCCCGTCGATCTGCCGGTGGACGGCGCGGCCAGCCTGAAGGCTGCCGTCATTCCGGTGGTGCTGCATTATTCAACGGCCGACCCGCTCGGCTGACCTAACCCGACAACAGGAGTTGAGACATGGCACGAGCCCAAGGGGCGCGGGCGCGGATGGCGCTCGCGTTCGAGACGACCTATGGCACGCCGCCCGCCAGCGGCTACACGAGGATGCCCTTCGCCAGCGCCACGCTCGGGGCGGAACAGCCGCTCCTGAACTCGGAGCTTCTGGGTTACGGTCGCGATCCGATGGCTCCTATCAAGGACGCGGTGACCGCCGATGGTGACGTGGTGGTGCCGATCGACGCGGAGGCCTTCGGATTCTGGCTGAAGGCGGCCTTTGGCGCGCCCGTCACCACCGGAAGTTCGCCCGGCCCATATACCCATACCTTCCAGTCCGGCAGCTGGACACTGCCCAGCATGGCGATTGAGACCGCCATGCCCGAGGTGCCGCGCTACGCCATGTATTCCGGCGTGGTGCTGGACCAGCTCAGCTGGCAGATGCAGCGCTCGGGCTTGCTCACCGCCACCGCGCGGCTGGTGGCGCAGGGCGAGACGGTGAACACCACCTCGCAGGTTGGCACGCCGACCGAGCTGGATCTGATCCGTTTCGGTCACTTCAACGGCGCGATCAAACGCAATGGCACGGCGCTCGGCAACGTGATCTCAACCGAGATCACCTATGCCAACAATCTCGACCGGATCGAGACCATCCGTGCCGACGGCATGATCGACGGCGCCGATCCCTCGATCGCCGCGCTGACCGGCCGCACCGAGGTACGTTTCGCCGATCAGACGCTGGTCACGCAGGCCATCAACGGCACGCCGTGCGAGCTCGAGTTCTCCTACACGCTGCTCTCCGGCGAAAGCCTGACTTTCACCGCGCACGCTGTCTATCTGCCGCGTCCGCGCATCGAGATCGGCGGTCCGCAGGGCATTCAGGCCAGCTTTGACTGGCAGGCCGCCCGCGACGCCACGCTGGGCCGGATGTGCACCGTCACCCTCGTCAACGACATCGAAAGCTACTGACATGATCCGTCTCGACCTCTCCAGCGCGCCGAAATGGCTCGATCTCGGCGCTGAGCTGCGTCTGCTTGTCCTGCCCGTCACCACCGCGATCATGGTCGCCGCCCGCAACGACCCGAGTGTCGAGGCGCTGCCCGAAGGGGCGAGCAAGGAGGAACAGGCGCTGGTGATGGCCAAAGCCGTTGCCCGCCGCGTGGTCACCGCTTGGGAGGGTGTCGGGGATGCTGGCGGCACTCCCGTTCCCGTCACACCGGAAGGGATCGACGCGCTTCTGGACATCTGGCCGGTGTTCGAGGCCTTCCAGACCCGCTGCCTTGCGCCGCATCTGATGCTGGACGCGGAAAAAAACGCCTCCGCGCCCTTGCCGAATGGCACTTCGGCGGGGGCGACCGCTACTGCGAAGCCTGCACGGGCCCGTGCCCGGACTGCCCGGCGCGGCTGAACCGGCCTCTGACGCTGGAAGGCTGGCAGGTCTGGGACCTCGCGCAGCGCCTGACCGGGCAGTTGCGCATCGCCATGGGTATGGGCGGCGGCGCCGTCATCGGCTGGGACATGACGGCGGCGCTCGCCCTGGCGCGGGCTCTCGGTATCGATCCGCTGATCGCTGCCGAATGCCTGCCCGAGATCGAGGCAGTGGTGGTCCGCAAGCTCAACGAACAGATGCGTTCGTCAGGGCTGGAACAATGAACCCAATCCGCAAGCGTCTTCCCAACCGTCTGGAATAATGACCCATGGCCCAGAAACGAGTCTCCGTCCGCCTCGTCGCCGAAGGCGGTCGGCAGGTAAAGGCCGAGTTCCAGGGGATCGGCGATGCGGGCGAGAGCAACTTCAAGCGGATCGAGCGGCAGGCCGATATCACCGGCGCAGTGATGCGCCGCCTTGCCGGGATCGTCGCCGGGGCGCTGTCGATCCGCCAGCTGGTGGCCTATGCCGACAGCTGGACCGACCTGCGCTCGCGGGTCGATCTGGCGACCGGCAGCCAGGAGCGCGGGGCGGCGGTCATGGACCGGCTCGCCGCGATGGCGCGGCGGACCTATTCCAGCCTTGGCCAGACGACCGAATCCTGGCTCGCCAATGCCACGGCGCTGCGTGAGTTGGGGATGACGACGGCAGAGAGCCTCGATTTCACCGAGGCGCTGAACAACGCCATGGTGGTGTCTGGCGCAAGGGCCGAGCGCGCTGCTTCGGTGCAAAACGCGCTTTCCAGGGCCATGGCGCTTGGCACGCTCAGCGGTGACAACCTGAATACCATAATCCAGAGCGGCGGGCGGCTTGCCGAACTGCTCGCGGCTGAGTTGGGCACCACCGTCTCGGGACTGCGCGGCCTCGGCCAGCAAGGCGCGATCACCGGCGATGTCATCCGCACGGCGCTGATCGGCAATCTCGAACGGCTGCGAGATGAGGCCGACTCGATGCCCGCCACCATCGGCGATGCCTTCACCCTGATCGGCAACGCCGCCCTGCAACTGGTCGGAACCTGGGATCAGGTCTTCGGGGCCTCTTCCATGGTCGCCGCGGCGTTGATCGCGGTCGCTGACAACATGGAACGTCTCGTCGCCATCGGCGTCGCCTTCGCCGGGTTCATGGCTGGACGTTGGGTGGCCGCGTTCCTTGCCGCTCGCGTCGCCACGCTGACGCTTTCCGGTGCACTGACCGTGTTGCGCGGCGCCATCGTCCGCACCGGTATCGGTGCGCTGATCGTGCTGGCGGGCGAGCTGATCTACCAGCTGATGACTGTCGTCCGGAAGGTTGGCGGGCTGGGTGAGGCCTTCCGCCTTGTCGCCGATTTCGTGGCAGAGGCCTGGAACCGCATGGGGCTGCGGCTCGACGCCGTCATGGCCCGCCTTGGTGCCGCCTGGGAGGGGCTGAAGGCCACGATCCTCACCTTACTCGACGATACCGTCAGTGGGATGTTCCTGTTCGGCAACCGGACCGTCGCGGTGTTTCAGGGCGCCTATGACGGCGCGGTGGCGATCTGGGGCGTTCTCCCCGGCGCGATCGGCGATTTCGCCTTTCAGGCCGCGAACGGGCTGATCTCGGGCGTCGAGGCGATGCTGAACGGCGTCGTCACCCGCATCAACAGCTTCATCGAAGCGTTGAACGCAGCACTCTCCTATCTGCCGGAATGGGCGACGGGCGAAGGCGGCGTGCGGATCGGCACGCTCGATCCGGTAGAGCTCGGTCGCATCGGTAATCCGTTCGAGGGCGCGGCGACAGCGGCCGGCACCGCCGCGGCGGATGCTTTCAACGCCGCACTGTCGCAGACCTATGTCACCGCCCCCGATACCGGGCTCGGCGCCATGGCCGATGCTGCGCGCGGGCGCGCGGATGGCTATCGCGAGGCAGCCGGGATGCTCTCGGACGCGGCGTCGCGGCCGATGGCCAGCTGGCAGGCATTGAAGGATGCGGTGACCGGGGCCGGAAGCGATGCCGGCGCTGCCCTCCACGATGCGACGGGCGGTGCATCGGGGTTCGGCGATGCGCTGGATGGCGCTGCCGGCGCCGCAGGGCGCGCAGGTGCAGCCGGTCGTGCGGCCGGTGCCGACGCCGCCTCCGGGGCCGACACGGCGGCCACCGGCTGGGCGGCGGTAAGCCAGTCCCTCGCCGATTACGCCGCCAGGGCGCGCGAGATCGGCGGAGATATCGGCAACGCGCTGGTCGGCGCCTTCCAGTCGGCCGAGAACGCCATCGGAGAATTCGTCAAGACCGGCAAGCTGAACTTCCGGGATCTGGTCACCTCGCTCATCGCCGATCTGGCCAAGCTCGCGGCACGGCGCTTCATCCTCGGCCCCATCGCCAACGCGCTCTCGGGCGCGCTCGGCGGCGCGGGCGGGATTTTCGCCAACATCCTGCATGCGGGCGGCATGGTCGGGTCACCGGGGCCGGGCCGCATGGTGCCGGCGCTGGCCTTTGCGGGCGCGCCGCGCATGCACAACGGCGGCTGGGCGGGCCTCAGGCCCGACGAGGTGCCGGCGATCCTTCAGCGGGGCGAGCGGGTGCTTTCGCGCCGCGAAGCCGCCGGTTACGGCAATGGCGGCAATGTCACCGTGAACATCAATGCCCGCGATGCCGAGAGCTTCCGGCAATCCCGCACTCAGGTCGCGGCCGACATCGCCCGGACGGTTTCGCTGGGCCGAAGGGGCATGTGAGCCTCGACCAACCGCCTGAACCAGACAGAGAGCAGTCATGGCCTTTCACGAAGTCCGGTTTCCGGACAACATCAGCCGCGGCGCGCGCGGCGGACCGGAGCGGCGCACCCAGATCGTCGAGCTGGCCTCGGGCGACGAGGAGCGCAACGCCAGCTGGGCGAACTCGCGTCGCCGCTATGACCTGGCCTATGGCATCCGTCGTGCCGACGATCTCGCCTCCGTTGTCGCCTTCTTCGAGGCGCGAAACGGCCGCCTGTATGGCTTCCGCTTCAAGGATTGGGGGGACTTCAAGTCCTGCCTGCCGTCAAAGGTGCCGGTTGCCACCGACCAGGCGCTCGGCACCGGCGACGATGCAACAACCAGCTTCCAACTGGTGAAGCGCTACGCCTCGGGCAGCCAGACATGGGTGCGGACCATCACCAAGCCGGTCGCGGGCTCGGTCACCATCGCCCTGAATGGTGCGTCGCAGGCCTCCGGCTGGTCCGTCGATACCACGACCGGCGTCGTCAGCTTCAGCGCCGCGCCGGGCGCTGGCGTCGCGATCACCGCGGGGTTCGAGTTCGACGTGCCCGTCCGCTTCGACACCGATGTGCTCGACGTCACTCTCGACCTCGAGCGGCTGGGCTCCATCACCTCCATCCCGCTTCTGGAGATCCGGCGATGAATGATGAAACCGGATTTCTGACGGCGGCGCTGAAGGAGCTGCTGGCCTCTACCGCCGTGATCCTCGCCGCCTGGGGCGCGCTCGGCGGCGCGACCAACGCGCTGACCACGAAAATGCGGCTGCGCGACGCGCTGCGCCACATCCTGCTCGGCGGGTTGATCGCGGCCGGGATGGGCAGCCTGTCGATGGCGATCATCACCCGCTGGCTCGGCCTGCCGCCCGAGGCGATCCCGGCCGGGGGCGCGGCCGGGTCGGCCGCCTATCTGGTCGGCGTCTTCGGTCCTGCCTTCATCGAGGTGCTGCTCGCCCGCCTGCGCCATGCCGGGAAAGGCGGTGGCGATGCATGACTTTCTCCGCCTCGCGCGCAACCTGCGCTGCGACCCGGCCGATCCCACCCACGCCTTCCGCCACCGTCTGGGCGTCGGCATCGCCATCGCCGCGCTGATCCTGATCAGCTCACTTCTGGGGTAATTTCCATGCAGATGACTGACCGGGGGCTTTTGGCCCTCGTCCGGCACGAAGGGATCGTGCCCGGACCCTACCGTGATGTGAAACAGGTCTGGACATTCGGCATTGGCCACACAGCCGCCGCCGGGACGCCCGATCCCGCCACGATGCCGCGCGGCCTGCCCGCCGATCTCAATGCCGGGATCCGCGAGGCGTTCAAGGTCTTCCGGACCGATCTGGCTGCCTACGAGGTGGCGGTGCGACGCGCGGTGACCGTGCCGCTCGCACCGCACGAATTCGATGCGCTGGTGTCCTTCCATTACAACACAGGCGGCATCGCCAAGGCGGCGCTCACTCGGCACCTGAACGCGGGCGACCATGCAGCCGCCGCAGCAGCCTTCATGGGCTGGCTCAAGCCCACAGCGATCCGCACGCGCCGCGAGGCCGAGCGGGACCTCTTCCGCCATGGCCGTTACCCCATCGGGAGCATCCCCATCTGGTCGGTCGACCGCAATGGCCGGGTCGACTTCTCGCGCCCCATCCGGCGGCTGACCGAGGACGAGGCACTGGCGCTGCTGCGCTCAGAGGCGGCGGCAGTTCCGGCCGCCGTTGCCCCCATGCCGGCCCCGGCCGTGCCAGCGGCGCCCATGCTGCTGTCTCGCCTCATCGCATTCCTCACCACCTTGATCGGAGGACGTCCATGAACTGGAACCTTGCCCGCGGCCTCGTCTACCTGGCCTGTCTTGCCGCATCCGGCCTCGCAATGGCTGGACTGGCGGATTTCGATCTGGCGACCGGCACCTTCGACCTGAGGCCCTTCAACCTTTACGCCCTGACCGGCGCGACTGGTGGCGTGGTATCTTCGCTTCTGGCATCCGTGGCGCTTCTGCGCGGCTGGGGGCGCAAGTGAAATCCCTCTCTCCCGCCCTGCAAGCCCATCTGGACGATGGCACCACCACGCTGGCCTGGTGCTGGAAGATCACCCGCGCCGATGGCGAGGTTCTGGGCTTCACGGATCATGACCTGGCGCTGTCGTTTGGCGGCTCGGATTTCGAGCCGGAAAGCGGCTTCACGGCCTCCGAAATCCGCGGCGGTGCTGACCTCTCGGTGGATTCGCAGGATGCAGAGGGTGTGCTGACCTCCGACCGGATCACCGAGACCGATATCCTCGATGGCCGCTGGGACAATGCGCTGGTCGAGGTCTGGCGCGTGAACTGGCGGGCGACCGGGCAGCGGGTGCTGCTGCGGCGCGGCTCAATCGGCGAAATGCGGCGCTGGCGGGTGGCCTTCGTGGCAGAGATTCGCAGCATGGCCCATGTGCTGGGGCAGACGGTCGGGAGGATGTTTCAAGGCACCTGTGACGCGGCGCTTGGCGACACCCGATGCCGCGTCGATCTGAACGACCCAGCCTGGACCGGCACCGGCGCGGTGGTCGATACGATCCGCGACCGATCCTTCACGGCATCCGGCATCGGCTCATTCGCCAATGGCTGGTTCGCCTTCGGTTTCCTCGAATGGACCTCGGGGACGAACAGCGGTCGCGCGGCCGAGGTCATGTTGCACGAGAAGGCATCCGGCGTTGTGACCATCACGCTGCTGGAAGCGCCGGTGCGCCCGATCAGCGGCGGCGACGGCTTCACCATCCGGGCGGGCTGCGACAAGCGGTCGGCGACATGCGCGACGAAGTTCGCCAATATCCTGAACTTCCGCGGCTTCCCGCATATTCCGGGCCAGGACACCGTGATCCGCTATGCCAGCGCGGACGGCGGGTATGAGGGGGCGGTTCTGTGAGGCCCGCCGATCCGAAGAAGGTCGTGGACGCCGCGCGCAGCTGGCTGGGGACGCCCTATCACGATCAGGCCAGTGTCAAGGGTGTCGGCTGCGACTGCCTCGGGCTGGCGCGCGGCATCTGGCGCGAGGTGGTCGGATCCGAAACCCTGCCGGTGCCTCCCTACAGCCACGATTGGGGCGAGACAGGATCCCGCGAGGTGCTGGCCGACAGCGCCGCGCAGGTACTGATCCGCATCGACCCGGCTGAGGCAAGCGCCGGCGCGGTAGTGCTGTTCCGCATGCGGGCCGGGGCCATCGTCAAGCATGTCGGGATCCTGACCGGGCCTGACAGCTTCATCCACAGTTATGAGCGGCTCGGCGTGATCGAGGAACCGCTGACCACCGCATGGCGACGACGCATCGCCTTCGCCTTCCTGTTTCCCCGCCCGGCACCTGCCCGGCGCAAGAAGAAGTCCTGATCCATGGCGACAATCGTTCTCGGCGCAGTCGGCACCGCCATCGGCGGCGGATTCGGCGGTGCTGTCCTCGGGCTTTCCGGCGCGACCATCGGCGGCATGATCGGCGCAGGCGTCGGCTCGATGGTTGATAGCTGGATCGTTTCCTCGCTGCTGCCAGGCCAGCGGATCGAGGGCCAGCGCATGGACAGCCTGCGCGTGACCTCGGCCACCGAAGGCGTGGTGATCCCGCGCCTCTTCGGGCGCATGCGCGTAGGCGGCAATATCATCTGGGCGACTGATTTCCGCGAAGAGGTGAACACCACCCGCCAGGGCGGCGGCAAGGGCGGCGGGCCGAAGGTCACCAGCACCGAATACCTTTACTATGCCAGCTTCGCGGTGGCCCTCTGCGAGGGCGAGATCACCGGCATCGGTCGCGTCTGGGCCGATGGCGAGATCGTGGATCTGAGCGAAGACACGTGGCGCTGGTATCCGGGCAACGACTCGCAGG
>NZ_CALAGI010000076.1 GCF_937891315.1 uncultured Amaricoccus sp.
GGCGTAAATGGTTAAGCGACACTGTGTTGGCAGGAATTTCGCCACCGATGTCTGTTGTTGGCCGCAACAAGGATATGGGTCTGGGATACATGCGTCTGTACACGTTCTAGGAAAGCGGATCGCTCGTGGCGTAGGACAGGATGACTCCAAGCGTGGCGGCCTTGAGGCCTTCGGCGTCTTCGACCGGCAAATCTTCCGACGCTGGCGCTTCGCCCTGCACCCAGTCGCAGAGCTTCCCTAGGGTGCGGTCGTTGGCGATCGCCACGCCCACGGCGAGCTTCAGGGCGTCGAAGGCGGCGTCGCGCGCGGCCGGGATCGACGCCTCAACGACAAGGTCGATCTCGGCGCGATGCTCGTAGAGATAGAGCGCCGGCGAGAAAAGGAACTCGGGTTCGCCTGGTTCGCCGTCGCGCAGGATGGCTACACCGCCCGCCGGGATGCGCTCGGGCAGCACGGCGTTGCGCAGCAGTTTGACGCCTCCCGGAAGATGCGCGCCCAGCGCCGCGAAGAGCGCAGCCAGAACCTGTTCGCTTTTGCTCATGCTTCCCGCCACCGGGCGAGGATCAGCGCAGGCAGACGCGCCTGGGCGGCATTGGCGGCGCGGTCGAGGTCGAGCCGTTTGCGCAGCTTCACCTGCGGCACGAGAATGAAGATTGGGACGGTTTGGGCACCGCTCAGCATCCCGTCCTTGCGGCGCCGCCCGCCTTTGGCGGCCGCCCGTCCCCTGCCGGTGATGCACGCATCGTCCGCCACCAGCAGGCTCGGGCGGTTTCGGCGGTAGACGAAGCGCAGCCGGATGCGGGTCCGCCGTTCCCAGCCGCCGGGGGTGATCCGCTTGCCGCCTGCGCCCTTCGCACCGGCGGCGGCCGTGGGGATCGCCAGATAGAAGCCATGCTTCGAGCGGATAGTGACGCCTCGATCGAAGGCATCGACCAGTTCCGAGGCGCGGCTGAACACCAGCGCCGTCGCGCCGATCGACTGGCCGGCGCGGGGGTAGACGTTGAGGCGGATCGTCCGCGCCAGCCGTTCGCCGAGGCCCGCGCCGGTGATCTGACCGCGCCAGGCGCGCTGCAGCTCAACGCCGGCCTCGCGGATGCCGGTGGTTACCGCGCGCTCGGCCGCGTCGATGTCGGCCTCCATCAATGCGACAGGATCGCCTCGGGTCTCGACGATGAGCCTCACAGCGCCCGCGCCTCCGCGTGCCAGATCAGGCGCACGGTGTCGCGGCGCGGCTCGCCGCGGATGGTGAAGAAGTCGCCGGCGATTTCCAGCGTGTCGCCGTCCGCGAGCTCGGGCGCCTCGACGATGCGGATATCGAGGAACACCGTGTCGACCACGAACCGCCCATCGCCGAAACCGGCGAACCGATCCGGAGCGCGGCAGATCACCCTGACGCTGATCCCCGGCACGGCGTCGCCCCCGCCTATGCGGTAGAGCGCCTCGGCGCTGATGTTGGGATCGCCGAACAGCAGATCGACGGCGGCGGTGAAGGCCGACATCAGAGCGCCGCGCCGTTCAAGCGCACCCGCCCGGTGGTCTCGCCGGCTGTGCCGCCCACCGCGAGCACGGCGATGCCGATCAGCGTGTTGCTGGTCGTTACGGTTGTGCAGCGCTTCGCGGTGTCGTCCCAGTAGATTTTCGCCCCAACCGTCCAGGCCTGGCTGGCGGTCTTCGGCAGGTCGTAAACGCCGGTCAGGTTGACGGCGCCCTGCGCGCCGTTGGCGACGTCGGTGGCGGCGACGCCGAAGATGGCGCCGATCAGCACGCCGGCGCCGGACAGCAGGGCGGCCGAGGCAGTGAAGGTGAGCGTATTGCCCACCGCGATGAAGTTCTTCACGCGGATTCTCTCGATGATGTGGATGTGGGGAAGAGGCGCGGCGGCGAGTCGATGCCGCCCGAACGCGCGATTAGGCGGCCGCGCCGGCGTTCTTGTAGAGGCCGCGCCAGTCGATCGCTTTCGAGGCGAAGTCGTGCCGCGCCTTGATCTCCAGGCCATCGACCTCGAAGCCCATGCGGGTCTCGGTAGTGACGCCCTGCTGGCCCTCCAGATAGGCGTATTCCACTGTGTCGATCCGGGCCGGATCAGCCGCGAGGAACCACGGGTCCTGCCCGGAGCCGGGGATCAGGCGCGGTTCCTCGATCACCTCCAGCCGGCCGGCGAAGGTGTTCACGTCCTGGGTATTGGCAGGCGTGGTGGCGGTGATCTGCTTGCGCGCTTCCAGCGAGCGCTTGCCGGGCGGCACGATGATGTAGCGCGGCAGGATCGAGATCAGCCGGTCCTCCAGACCCTTCTGCTGGCCAAACATCCGGTAGGCCTCGGACAGCGACGTCTCGCCGATGACCGCGGCGGTGCCGAGATTGGCGTGGGTCGCATGGAACAGCGCCACGCCATCGCCCATCGCCGCGTTGGCGGTGAGGATCGAATAGACGATGTCGGATTCGAGATCGGCGGCCGCCGCGCCAAAGGCCGACGGGATGCGGGTGAAGGCGTCGAGGTCATCGTTGATCAGCGTCTGCCGCGTGATCGCCACGATCCGGCCGTACGTTGCGAGCGCATAGACCTCCTTGCCCTCGCCGATCGTGCCGTAGCTGAACTCGCCGCTTTCCAGCACGCGCTGCAGATCGGGCGCGCCGCCGAGCTGGGTCCGTGTGACCTGCTTGAAATCGACGATGGTCGCCCGCCGCGCCCAGCCGGTGAAGGTGCGCGGCGTGGACTCATAGGCCGCGCGCAGCGTCTTGTTCGCGACATTGGCGAGGATCGAAGGGAAGTCGCTGGTGGAGTGGTAGCCGGCGCCGGCCCGCCTTCCCAAGGCCTCGGAGGCGACCTCCATCTTCGACATACCGCGCGTGCGCGTACCGCGCCGTTCCAGCGCGTCCTTGGCCATCTCGATCAGCGACAGCCTGCGGAACTCCCGGGCGCGTTCGGGCAGCGCATGGATGCCCGGCATGAACCGGTGCAGCAGCGCCTCGCCCACCGCGTCGCGGTAGCTGGTGTCGGCGCCAGCACGCGCGGTCGCAGCGATCGGTTCGGAGCGGCGGGCCGCCAGCGCATCCACGTCGGCCAGCTTGTCGAGCACTTCGGCACGGGCCTCATCGATGCTGATGCCGCGCGCGATCATGTCGGCCGCCAGCTCGCCGCCCAGCGCGTGGCGCTGGCACAGGCCCGAGATACCAGCCGCCCGCTGGCGCTCCTGGGCACGGATTTCCTCCATCGAGGGGCCGGCTGCTGCCGGTGCGGCGGTCGCGATGGCGGCTGGGGCCGGGCTTGCCGGTGCCGCGCGCGTTTCAATGGCGTCCGCACCCTCCGGCGCGGCGGTATTCGCATTTTCAGTCATATCGTTCCTCGTGAGTTTGGCCGCCGGAGCGGCTGGGGTGTCGTGCCGGGTCACGACGCAGGCGTGGAGCGCCTCGGTGGGGACGGACTCGCCCCGCACCCGCGCGCCCGGATCGGCGCCGATGGCGACGGCGGAGATTTCCATGGGTTCCCAATCGACGGCCCGCCAAAGCTCGACCTGGCCGTCGCGCTTCTCGATCTCGTAGCGGTGCACGCGGTAGCCGACCGACACGTTGCGAATGATGCCGGCGGCGATATCCCGGAAGATCGGCTGCACGTCGTCGCGCTCGCTGAAGCGGATCGTGGCAGTGCCAATCCCGGTTTCGATGCGCGCCGAACCTTCCGCGACGACGCCCAGCACCGCGTCGAGCGCGTAGGCGTTGTGCGAGTTCAGGAACGGCGCGCCCCCGTTCAGCCGATCGAGCCGCACAGCGCCGGGCGCGACGAGAAGCTCCTCGTCGATGTCCTCGTCCCAGAACCGGCGCCGGCGCACGGTGGCGCCGGTCGTCCAGACGATTTCCACGGTCCGCGCGGCCTCATCGGCGCTTCCGGCGCGCAGCTGCGCCGCCCGCCCGAGGACGGGCAGGTCGATCCGGTCTTTCGACATCCGTGGGTTCCTATTTGTCGCCGTCGGCGTCGGCGTCGGCTGCCGGCTGTCCGACCTTCGCCGCCTGCGTCAGGCCGGCCTGGGTGACCTTGCGCGGGTCGCTGTCGAGCACGAGCTTCAGCTCATCGAGGAGTGCCGCCGCCTCGGCCCATTCGGCCAGAACCTCTTTCGGGTCGTAGCCGCGCTTGGCGATCTGCTGCGGCAGGGTGGCGAAGCCCGCCCGGGTTTCCAGCAGATCGGTCTGCGCGTCCTGCCAGGGGTTCACGCTCTCGAACTTCGGCGGCGCCCAGTCCGCCGGGATGTCGCCCCGCGGGATCAGCCCGGCGGCGAAGGCCGCGTCGATGAACCAGCCCCAGACCTTCTCGCAGAACATCGGAATGACGATCTGCCATTGCACCACATCGAGCATGCGCTTGAACTCGTTGATGCCGATCCGGCTCGACGAGAAATTGACCTGGCTCAGGTCGCCGGTCATCAGCTCGTAGGGCACGCGGAAGCCGGCGGCGATGATATGCAGTTGCACCCGGTGCCATTCGTAGACGCCGGCCGTGCTGGTCGGCTGGTTGAACTTGATGTCCTTGCCGCTGCGCGCATAGGCGATCAGCCCGGGCTCGAACTGCTCGACACGGTTGCCGGCCGCGTCCTCGATCACCGGCGCGATCGACTGCTGGCTCTCGTCGTCGCCGAAGACGATGCCGACAAGACAGGCCTCGGTCTTCTTGCGCACGAGCTCGGCCGACTGCCAGTCGTCGACGTCGCGGATCGCCCGCATCGCCGGCACGCCCCAGGGCACGCCCCGGCTTTGCACCCGCTGGCGCTCGAAGAGATGCGCCACCGCGCCGGCGTCTACCCGCACCGCCTCCAGCCTCCGCGCGAAGATCGGCGACTGATCCCCGGGATGATCGGGGAATAGCCAGTAGGCCCGGCGCCGGCCGTCGCGGTCGTACTCGATGCCCTGGCTCACTCGTCCGCCATCCGGCCGGTTGTCGAACCGGGCGGCGTCGAGGTGATCGGCCTCCTTCAACTCGATCTGCAACGGCACCGGGAGGGCATCGATCACGCGCAGCTGGCGCCGGACGGCGAAGACATCGCCGCCCTCGATCATCTCGCGCACCGCCAAGCCGAGCAGCCCATGGAAGTCGGTGTGTCCGTCGGCGTCACACCGCGCCGACCATGCCTTCCAGAGATCGTCCACCTTCCGGTTCAGCGCCGGATCGCCGCTCGCCGCGCGCGGGCGGATGCCGGGGCCGACGATGCTGTTGACCAGCACCGAGACCGCCCGGGCCGCCATCGGATTGTTCCGCACCAGATCGCGCATGCGGTCGCGCAGGATCGGCGCGGCGCCGGCGATCTCGGCGTCGGCGGCCGTGCCGGACGCGCGCCAGCCCTCGGTGCCGCGCCCACGCTGAGCGCCCTCATAGCTGCGCCGTAAATTGCCCAGCGCCACCCGCGCCGCGTAGCGCCGCGCGGCGGTGGTGGGCGACACTGTCGCGAGAGCCCGATCCATGAAGCCCCACGTCACAGTCGGCGGTTCGCGCTTCATCGTTCAGCTCCGCCGGAAGCTGGCGAAGCCGGCGACCGGGCGGGGTTTGCCCGCGGTGGTCTCCAGTCCGGCCTCGACGGTGCGGATGCGGCTCAGCAGATCGGCGGCGCTGCCATACTCCACGGTCTTTCCGTCATAGGTCACGCGCAGCGTGCCGCTGGCGTAGGCGCGCCGCAGCGCATCGAGCTCGATCTGTGTCCAGGCCATGTCAGAACCACTTCCCGCGCCGCGCGCCCATCCATCCGGACGGGCGCTTCGGCGCCTGTTGCGTTGACGGCCGGTTCGGCTGGCCCGCCGGGGGCGCATCCTTCCGACCGGAGTCGATCTGTTCGCGTAAGCCTTCCCAGCGCCGTTCGTCCCAGCGGTCGATGCCCATCAGCCAGGCGGCCGCCCGGGCATAGACCCGGCAATCGAGCGCCTCGTTGCGCTCGCGGGTCTGCTGCCACTCAAGCTTCTGGAAGCCCTGCCGCGTGCGGATCGTCATCAGCTGCTCGGCGGTCAGCTGCTTCATCCACTCCGCCGTGGTGCCTTTCGGGATGTGTACGAACCCCGCCGGCCAGGCGCCGCCCACCGCCAGCTCCTCGTCCGTCGGGGCCGCCAGCCGCAGAAACCGGTAGGTCTCCGATTTGAACACCGCGCCGGCGACCTTCCACAGCCGAACCCCGCGGCGAATCTTGCGCCCGGCTTCCGTCACGTCGACAAAGGTCGGGCCATCGACCGGCGTCGAGCGATCAAAACCGGCGACGCCCTTCACCGCGATCACCTGCCCGTGGCCCGAGCGCCGCGCCCAGGCATAGATCGCGTCCGTCGTCGCCCCGTCGCCGGTGTCGATGGCGAGCCGCGCCAGCGCCATGCGCGCGCCGCCGGCATGCGGCCAGGTCTGGCCGAGGAACTCCGAGAGCGCGTTCCAGATCTCCGGACGGGCGGTGTCGCCTTCGAGCACGACATGATCGACCAGCCAGGATTCAAGCGCGCGGCCCCAGCCCCAGACGTCGATCTCAACCCGGTCGCGCTGAACGTCGGCGCCGGCGGTCAGGATCAGCACCGGCTCGGGCGCCTCGCCCAGCTTCCAATCCTCGCGGCGCTCATAGAGCCGCTCCCATTCCGGCGCCTCGCCGCGTTCCTGCCAGGTCTCGCCGAGCACGGTGTTCTTCAGCGTCTTCAGCGAGGCTTCATTGCCCTGCGCCGCTTCCCAGCCCCGGGCGATCTCCTCCCACGAGAGCCACCCCAGCGGCGAATAGAGACCGTTGATGTGGAAGCCGGTCATCCCGGCGCGCCGCGCTTCAGCTACGCGATCCGGTTCGGCGGTCGCCATCCATTGCGCCCCATTCGCCTCGTCCATCATCCAGGTCTTGTGCCGCTCTGGGACCGGCTCCTCGCAATGGGCGCAGAGATAGAGCACGGTCTCGGGCTTCCCCGCCGCCCAGCGCAGCCGCTCGAACTCCAGATGCTGGAGGGCGCCGCAATGCGGGCAGGGCACATGGTAGCGCTGCTGGTCGCTCAACTCGTATTCCCGCTCGATCCGCGACAGCCCCTTGATCGTGGGCGTCGACGCCAGAAAAATCTTCTTCCGATGGCCGAAGCTCAGCGTCCGGGCTTCCGCGAGTGCGATCGGATCGCCCTCGCCGTCGATGTCGCCCGGATAGGCGTCGACCTCGTCGAGAAAGACCCAGCGCGCCGGCATCGAGCGCAGGCCCACCGCGCTGTTGGCCCCGGTCAGGATCAGCTGACCGCCGGGAAATCTCTTCCCCATCACGGTGTTGCCGCTGTCGCGCGACCGGCTCGGCATGATCAGCTCGCGCAGGTCTGGGCTGTCCTCGATCAGCGGCTCGATGCGCTGCTGCGACAGCCGCTTCGCCAGGTCCGCCGTCGGCTGAACCGCCAGGAACGGACCCGGCGCGCGGTGGATGCAGTAGCCGATCCAGTTGTTTCCCGCCTCGGTCGCGCCGACCTGCGCGGACTTCATGAAGACCACGCGTGACGCCGGATGCGCCGGTGACAGCGCGTCCATGATGCCGCGCATGTAGGGCGTGCGGTCGGTCCGGTACGGCCCGGCCTCGGATGCCGCCCGCGACGACAATATCCGGTGCCGGTCGGCCCATTCCGAGACCGTCTGCGTCGGGTCCGGCGCCAGGCCACGCGCCCACGCCCGGGCGATGTCCTCGGCGCCGTCGAAGGCTTCAGCGGAGCTCAATCTTGATCTCCGCGAGTTCGCCGAGCTGGCGGCGGAGATACTTCTCCAGAACCCGCTCCATGGCATGCGCCTCGACGCCGAGGTCCGCCGCCATCAGCGCCGCCACCCGCGCCGGCCAGTTCTGCCAGGCGTCGCGCTCCCGCCGTGCCAGATCGAACACCAGCGTGGTGGCGCGCGCCCGGTCGACCAGTTCTCCTTTCATCTTCGACAGCCGCACCCGGGCGGTCTGGGCTTTCAGCACCTCGTTCGCCATCCGGGCGCGGACGAACGACACCTCACCGCCGGGCTCGACGGCGCCAGTATCGCCGCCGGCTTCCCGCAGCGTCTCCTTCACCGCCTCGAAGGCGGCCCTCGGCACCGGCTTCGCGGCCGGGGCATGGGCGGCGGTCATCGCGGCGGTCCGGGCGGCGTCGGCGCGCGAATGTGCGCCGCGCTGTTGCGCCGGATCGGTGCGGGCGCCCCACTCCGCATCGGCGGTCGCGGCGTCGATCGTGCCGTCGTCCTCGGTGGCGATCCGGCCGGTGGCAATGGCCTTGCGCACGGCGCTCTCGGAGCAGCCCCGGTGCGCCGCGTATGCCCGCCGTGACATCCCCATAGATCGGAAGAGCACACGTCTGAACTCCAGTCACGCCAATGTATCTCGT
>NZ_CALAGI010000077.1 GCF_937891315.1 uncultured Amaricoccus sp.
GTCAGCGTGTTGCCTTCCCGCTCAAACGGCAAAACTCAGGTTCTTGGAGGTGTCCACCTTGAATCACGACGTATCGCCCTTGAGAATCCCTAGAGTCCACACATCCTAGACCGCCAGCCGGTCGACAAGGGCGGCGGCGGCCGGATCGATCGCCGCGTCGGCGAGGGCGAGATTGGCCGCGCGGCTCGCCGGCGAGAACATCGATACCAGCGCCACGCCCTCGGGATTGAGGGCGAAGGCTCGCGCCAGGAGCAGCCGGGCAAGGGCCACCCGCGGCTCGTCCGATCCGCCGGCGGCCAGGATCTCGGCCCGGGTGACCGAATCCCGGGCGATCCGGCGCTCCAGCGTGGCCAGCGTGCCTTCCACGCCGAAGAGGGAATGGACGATCACCCCGACCCCCGCGGCGCGGGCGGCGGGCAGCGGGTCGGCCGGCGCGCCCGGAGCGGGCAAGGCGATCTGGACCGCCGAGAAGGGCGCCCCCTGCCCGATCGCGACCCGCGCCGTCTCGGGTCCGCTCGCCACCGCCACCGCCCGGGCCTTGCCGGCGGCCAGGATCTCCTCGAGCGCGCGCCGGATCTCCTCGCGGCCGACGTCGGCCGGCCCGGCGTTATGCAGGGCGTAAAGGTCCACATGGTCCGTTCCAAGGCGACGCAGGCTCTCCTCGAGCGAACGGGTGAGCAGTTCCGGCGTCAGCGGCAGCGCGCGATTGGTCTGGGCGCCGGAGCGGCGGACCGCGCCGCGCAGGCCGGGCGCCAGCGCGATCGCCCGCCGCGCCAGCGGGACGAGGGAGGCGGCGAAAAAGCCGCCGGCGCGCGGCGGCGCCAGCCCGACCTTGGTGCAGAGCCGCAGACGATCGCGGCGGCCCCGGATGAAGTCCGCCGCGATCGTCTCGGCCGCGCCGCGGCCGTAGGCCGGGGCGAGGTCGAGCCAGTCCACCCCCTGCTCGAAGGCGGCCGCCAGGGCGCGCAGCCCCTCGGCCGCATCGATCCGCGAGCCGAGCGAGGCGCAGCCGAAGCCGAGACAGGAGCTTTCGAGGCCGGTCCCGGCCAGCGTTACCCGTCGCATGTGTCTACCCCCCCGCCGCCAGATGCGCGGCGAGCCGCAGGCCGAGCTGTACCGCCGTCAGGGTCGGATTGGCCTGGCCCGAACTCGGCAGCACGGCGGTCGAGACCACATGCAGGTTCGGCACGTCGAAGCTGCGGCAATCGCCATCGACCACCCCGCGCGTCCGGTCGGCGCCCATGCGGATGGTGCCGATCTGGTGGTTGCCGTGCTTGGCCTCGGCGAGCACCGCCGCCGCGCGTTCCCCGGCCGGAGCGTGATAGTCGAGCGCCCCCAGCCCGTTGCGGGTGAGCCAGCCCTCGAGCGCTGTATGCGCCCGCAGCACCGAGGCCGCGTCCGCTTCGGAGAAGCGCAGGTCGATCGCGAGCCGAGCCAGGCCGAGGCGGTCGGGGATCCCGGTCAGGACCATCCGGCTCTCCGCTTCCGGCAACTGTTCGGAATGGTATTCGAGCCCGTAGCGCCGGGCCGGGTTCGGCAGGAAGAAGCCCGGCAGGCGCATCCTGGCCACCCGATTGTGCCAGAGGAACCAGGGGGCGAAGCCCATGGTGCGCGGCGCATCGAGCAGGATGTTGCGCAGATGCGCCCCCCGGGCGTAGGGCGGCTCGCCCACGTGCTTCAGCCGGATCGGCTCGGCGATCAGCCGCCGCGCCAGCGGACCGATCGAGAGCGCGAGGAACACCGCGGAGAGCGGGCCGGAGCGATGGTCGGGATTGGCGATCGCCGGCACCACGGGCCAGAAGGCGACATTGGCGAGGCCGGCCTCGGCTTGGGTCGCCTCGCTCGGCACCAGGCGGCGCCGCGCGTAGGAGCCATTGGCATCCACGTGGAAGTTCAGCCCGTCATGCAGCGGCCGGCTCTCGAAGGTGATGTCGGCGATCTGGCCGTTGACATGGCCCATGTAGAAGCGGCCGAGCGGCCCCTCGGGTCCGCCGAAACGCTCGGGTGTTCGGCGCGCCTCGGCGAGCAGCAGCCGCGTGCTCTCGTTGCCGCCGGCGGCGAGCACCACCCGGGACAGGGCCAGTTCCTCCCGCCCGATCCCTTCCAGATGCAGGTCGATGGCGGTGATCCGGCCGTCCGCGTCATAGGCGAAGCCGAGCGCGGTGGCGCCGAGCGCCACCAGAAGCCCGGCGGAGCCTTCCAGATCCGCCCGGCGGAAGACCTGTGTGCGTGGCGTGTTGCTCCAGCGCTCCAGCGTTTCAAAGCCGAAGGCGGGGTCCGCCGTCACCCCGGCCAAGGGCTCGGTGAAGACCGGGGCGCCCGCGTCCATCGCGGCGCAGGCCGGGCCGAGCCAGGGCTCCAGCGCCTCGGGGCCGATCGGCCAGGCCGGCAGATCGAGCCAGGGCCGGGCGCGGAAATCCACGGGATCAAAGGGCAGGCAGCGCCCGCCCCAGAGGTTGGAGGCGCCGCCGAGCCGGCGCGCCACGGTGATCCGGGGCGCGTGATGATTGTCGGGGCGGAGATTTTCGGCCTCCGACAGCGCCTGGGACTCGGGTCGCGGCGCGCGGCCCCCACTCTCCAGCAGGAGAACGCGAAAGCCCCGGTCCGCGAGCGCCAGCGCAGTGGTGATCCCGACCGGCCCGCCGCCGATTACCGCGACATCGGCGGCGAAGGCGCGCAGCCGGTCGAAGGAAGGAGACTCGTCAATCACATCGCGGTCCTCGAACCGGCGCGGCGCGCGCCATGGGCGGCTTCGCCCCACTCCATCGTCTGAATCGCGCCACCTTCGGTGGCCGGAACAGCTACCGGCATCGGGGCGCGCGCCGCCAGTGGATTTTCACTCTCGAAGCGCGGCGGCGTCCGGGCCGGCCGCGTCCGGTGGCCGGCGGGTGACGAACTGGACGACCGAACAGGCCAGATCCTCCTCGGACATGCCGCGCCAGGAGTCATGCACCGGTAGATGCGACAGGTCGCTGCCCGAGAGGCGCTTGGTCTCCAGGACCTCGAAACCGGTCGCCTCGAACAACGCCAGCCATTCGGGTATCTGCATCAGGTTGATATACTGAACGTCGTTCTGATACTTCTTGTTGTATTCATCCTTCGAGAACCGAAGGTATTCCTTGATATGGGCGCTCTTGGCATAGATCTTCAGGTGGTCCTGCAACGAAACCAGGTGGATCGCCCAGCCACCGGGACGCAGCACATCATGGATCCGCTGGATGATCGTCCCGGTATCCTCGGCGCGAAGATGCTCGAACACCGCGTTGCTGACCACGAGATCGAACCGGCCATCGGCCACGTTGTTCAATGTCCCCGATGGATCGATGAGATACTTGAAGCCGAGCAGTTCGTATGCCGCGTCGAGGCTCTCGCATTTGATCAGCCGGGCCATCAGGTCGGAATTGATCGCACCTTCGAAGCCGACCCGCGCGCGGATCTCGGGATCGGCGAGTTGCGAGCAGTAGTTGATGAACTTGTTGAAGCTACGATTATCCCAGACATCGTAGAGAAGCACATTGCAATCGATCTTATTGCGAAGAACGATCGAATCCCAGTGAACCCACCCGGTTCCTATCTCCATTACATTCATGCCTGGACGAGCGATATCGTAAGCATCAATCACTTCGGTAAGCTGTTTCGCCGTAACTACGTATTTACGCTTGATCGTTTCCTTGCTTCCGGCAATGGCATTCTTTACGTTTCCAATGGATCTGTAAATCTTCTTTGTGGATTTATTTGTCGAAAAAATTCTGAGTGCTTGCGCCGTCAATAAGTATTTCATCATGAACTCCGTCAACCATTAAGACGGCGGCATGATAACTCCTTTAAAAAGGCACGCAAGCCCCGTGGGCCAAGCGGCCCGCGGACGGAAAAGGGGCCATCCGGATCCGCTCCGGATGGCCCCTCGACAGATCGGCGCGCGGGGTTCCGGTGGAACGCCGCCGGAGAGCCTCCTCAGAACAGGGCGCTGTCGAAGCTCGACTGGTATTGCTGGCCGATCCCGTCGAGCACGATATGGTGCGTGCCATCGTTCTGCGTGATGCTGAGCGTCAGGTCATCCCCGGTGACCTTCGCCGCGATCTTGGACGAGGCGGCCACGATTTCCTGGATGTCCGTCAGGGAGTCGATCTTGACGTAGGTCCCTTCCAGATTGTGCCAGACCAGATTGCCCCCCTCGACATCCTTGATGGTGCCCTTGTCGTAATTGATCAGCACGATCGTGTCGTCGTCGGAGAAATCGAGACCCGACACGACCTTGGTCACGCCGCCGGCGATCTTGGCCGCGTCGAAGCGAAACTCGTCCGCCTTTCCGTTTCCGAGGTTCAGGTCAGGAGCACTGACCCCGGGGGCCGGCGCGGCGACGCTCGGCGCGGCGACGCTCGGGGCCGCGGCGCTGGCGGCGCTCCCGTTCGCACCGGTCGTGGAGCCGGTATTCTTGACCGGGGAGCCACTCATGCCGTCGGTCCAGTGCCAGTTCGTTCCGCCCGTCTCCTTGTTGCCGGACAGGAACCATGTCGAATTTCCGACATCCGGTATCGACGGCGAGGTGTTGTTGGTGATCTTCACATTGGTCGAATCGGGGGTAACGTTGATGACCGGATATCCCTTGCCATCTTTGATCAGGGTATTGTTCCTGATCTCCAACCCATCGGTCGTGGCCACGCTGATCCCGTGCGTCTGGGACGACTTGAAGTAGTTGTCGACAATCTTGATGTTCTGATGCTTCGATCCCCACTCGTTGGTAATAAGTATTCCGTGGGTATCGCCATCCTTCGAGTAGAACTTATTGCCGCTTATGGTAATATTCTTGGATGGAGCCTGATCGTATCCGCGGTGAGTCCAGAACTGAATGAAATCTTTGTGCGTATATCCCGGCCTTGAGCCGCTCTCTTGATAGTAATTATTCGAGATGACGCCGTTATTGATTTCGGCGAAATCCATCGCATCAATGTACATTCTCGTAAACGTATTGCCTGACATCGTTACGCCGCTGCTCTCATAGATGAAAGAGCCGGTGCTCAGGTCCGTAAAATCCGAATTGAGAATCTTTACGCCCGCTGAACTCTTGACGGTCAGACCGGTTCCGGCTTTCCCGGGCCCATCGAACTTTACATTGTCGATGGTGAAATTGGAGACCTTCTGCGCGGACAATTTGGAGAATACCGCCTGATTGCCATCGCTGGCCGACTTGATCGTCACGCCGCTCTTGCCGGAGGCGAGCGTCACGGAACCATAGTTTCCGCCGGCGAGGGAGAGCACGTCGCCCGCCTTCGCGCTCTTGAACG
>NZ_CALAGI010000078.1 GCF_937891315.1 uncultured Amaricoccus sp.
GCCGCCCTCGCGCCCGGCCTCGAACAAAAGGCCCATGGCCTCGGCGGCGTTTTCGGGATCGAGCGCGGCGGTCGGCTCGTCGGCGATCACCACGCGGGGCCGGTGGGCGAGGGCGCGGGCGATCGCCACCCGCTGCCGCTGGCCGATCGAGAGCAGCGCGGGGGCCATGTCGCGCACCGGTCCGAGGCCGAGGCGGGCGACCAGCGCCGCGAGATGGGCGGGATCGACCCGGCCGGCGATGCGCTGGGCAAGTGCTATGTTCTGGCCCGCCGTCAGGAAGGGCAGCAGCCCGCCGCTCTGCGGCACGAAGCCGAAGAGATCGCCCCGGGCATCGGCGAGCGCCGCCCGCCCGTCGCGACGGATCCAGAGCGCGGCCAGATCGACCTTCCCTGCCAGATAGCGACCGCCGGGATCGGGCCGCCGCAGCAGGCCGAGAAGCTCCAGCAGCAGGGTCTTGCCGGTGCCGCTGGCGCCGGTCAGGCCGACACATTCGCCGGGCGCGACGACGAGGCCGCCCGCGTCGAGGGTGAAACTCCGCTCCTCGTCGCGCAGCGTCGCCCGCAGCCCTTCGGTCACCAGCATCGCTTGCGCTCTCAGGGCAGAACGTCGAACGGCATGGCGAAGACATGATCGCCGTCGGGCGCCCCGTCGTAGAGCGGGGTCCAGACCGAGGCGTCATAGAGCCATTTGCGATACTGGACGAGCTTCTGGTGAATGCCGTCGAGGATCGGTCGCCGTCGCGTCGCACTCACGATCCAGGTCTCCTCGTCCATGTCGAGGAGCTGACTGCGGTAGGGCAGGTTCTGGAGGAATTCGAGCGCGCCGCTGAGCGTGTTGGCGTCGGGATTGATCAGGCGGTCGGGATTTTGCGCCATCCGCGCCAGAACGCCGCGCACCTGATCGAAGAAGCTCGCCGCTTCCGCCTCGTCGCGCGCGCTCTCGCCGAGGCCCTCGACCGCTTCAAGGAGCTCGGCCATGGTGGCGAGCTCGTTCTTGGTGACGAGCAGCCGGGGCTCGATCGCGACCGCCATCGGATCCTCGACCGCCTTCTCCGAGACCCAGCCCTCGATCACGTCCGGTGCCTCCGTGCCATGCCGCTCGCCGAGATAGGCGAGGCGCATGGCGAGGCCGAGATTGACCATCTCCTGCCCCGTCTCCTCGGGCGAAAGCACGGTCTGTTCGCCGCGGACGGCGCGGATATGGTCGGTCAACGCGGTGACGAGATGGGTAATGGTCGCCTCGAACGCGTCCTCGGACCCGCCCTCGATCGGATAGTAGAACTCGTTCTGGCCGAAGCGCGACAGCTGGCGATACTGGGTCGCGGCATAGGCATGGTTCGCCTCGCCACCGGCCGGCGTCTCGAGATGCAGGGTCAGCACGACGATGCCCTTGCCTTCGGCGTCGCGCTGGATCTCCGCCGGACCGATGTCCGAACGTGACAGGGGATCGCGCGGGTCGTTCGGGCCGGCATCGGTGACGAGGATCACGAAGCGGCCGTCGTAGGGATCAGGACCGCCGAGACCCCAGTCGCTGTCGTCCACCGCGTCCTCGACCCCGGCGAGGCTGTCCTCGTTGAAGCCGGGCGAACTCGCGGTTGCGACGCTGGTCGCCTCGCGGATCGCCGCCAGCACCGGCGCCTGATCGTCGCGCCGCTCGAGATCGACCAGCCGTTTCGTGCGGTAGTCGAGCCCCGGCACCGCTTCCACGCTGTCGCGAAAGGCGACGACGCCGAAATTGATCCGCGCGCCGACGTCGGTGCCGCTGATGTCATCGACGATCCGGCTCAAGGCGCGCTGGGTGCGGTCGATGTAGGGGCCCATGGATTTCGTGGTGTCGAGCACGAAGACGACGCCGACGTCGAAATCGTCGCCCGCCGCCGTGGTCGTCTCCGTCGTCGCCGGTGCCTGTTCCTCGAGCGGCACCGAGGCGACGCGCATCAGCAGCGTGTCCTCGTAGTTCAAGGGATGCATGTCCTCGACGAAGTCGAGGATCGGCATCAGATAGAGATGGTCGCGGATATTGACGAAATCCGCCGGCTCGACCGCCACCACGCCGCTGGCGGGATCGGAATGGCCGGCGTCGGCGTCGGCGATCAGCCGCGCCTCGGTCTCACGCACCGCCTCGTCCTCCATCAGCGCGCGCAGGGCTTCCTCGGTGCCGAACAGGGCCTGCCGCTGCCGGCCGGCGGGGTTGGTAAAGGCCGCGACGATGTTCTGGCGCCAGTCCACCACGCGATCCGCCGGCACCCAGCCCTCCGGCGCCGCCGCGGAAGAAGGCCCGACCTCGATCCATCCGTCGTCGCGCGCGAAGACATAGAGCGGCTGGAAGGCAGGATACTGTTTCGTCACCGGACCGTCGGGCGTGACGCTCATCGGGGCGCCGGGGCGGGTCAGCACGCGCTGATAGACCGTCTCGGTCCCCTCCATCAGCATCGGACGCTGTTGCGCGGCCGCGGGCCAGCCGGCGGCCAGCGCGGCGAGGACCGCCGCCGCGAGCCCCAGTCTCGCGAACCCCGGTCTCGCGAACCCCGGTCCCGCGAACCGACGAGAGCCTGCGTGCGTCATCCCGTGTCTCCAACCCCGGCGGGGCTCACCGACAATAGTCATCGAAGGCGCCGAGCGACAGCGTGTCACTTCGCGTGGACAACCGCTGGCAGAGCGGGGCGAGCAGGGCCTCGGCCCCCGTCGCGCCGGCGGCCTTGGCGCGCGCGTAATAATCCGCCGCCTGTGCCGGATTGTCGCCGAAGCCGAGCCCGATCCGTCCCTCGAACTCCGGCTCCGCGCTGGCGCCGTCGTAGAGTTGGCCGAGCAGCAGCAGCGCGCCGCCGTCGCCGCGCGCCGCCGCCGCCTCGACCAGCGACAGCGCCGCGTCCGGCGTCACCGCCTGACCGCAGGCGCTCAGGGCCGTCGCGATCGCCGGGAAGGGCTGTTCGGCCAGCGCCGCGAGCGCGGCGGCGTCGCAGGCGGGCGCGGGTGGTTCGGGCGTGGATGGTTCGGGCGTGGGGGGCGGTTCAGCCGGCGCCGCGACGGGCGCGGGCGGCGGCGGCGCGGGTTCCGGCGCGGATTTCGGGAGCAGGAACCATCCGCCCGCCGCGAGCAGCGCCAGAACCAGCGCGCCGAGCCCGAGGCGCGCGCCGGTGCCGGGCCGCGCGGACTGGACCGTCGGCGCGTCGGTGCTCGGCGCGTCGACCGGCGCCGACTTGGGCGCCTCGGGTTTCGGCTCGTCCGTCGGCGTCTGGCGGAGTGGCTGGGTGGCTTCGGGGACGACGGCCGAGGGCGGCGTGTAGATGCCGCCGAGCGCGGCGCCGCCGGGGGCGGGGGCGATGCTGTCGGGCCATGTCGCCTCGCCGGTCACCGGCCCGACCGCGATCCGCAGCGTCGCATATTCCTCGATCCGGTTCACGATCTCCGGTCCGACCGTCACCGCGTCGCCGGCGGCGGTTCTGCGCACCGCGTAGGGACCGAACATCACCGGCGCACCCTGCCAGCCGCCTTCTCCGAGATAGCGCTCGCTGTAGGTGTCGAAGACCGAAACCCCGACCTCGCCCTCGGGCAGGGCGCCCGATGGCACGGTCAGCACCGCGTAGCCGCCGCGCGGCCGAGCCGGATCGGGTGCGATATCGAGGCTCATCTCAGCGCGCCCCGAGGCCGCTCAGGATCGTCCCGAGCCGCAGATTCTGTTCGATATTGACGTCTCCCTTGTCGGAATCCTTGGCATTCGCCTCGAACAGCGCGTCGAGCGCATAGACCCAGTCGGTCCATGTCTCTTCGGCGACGGCGCGCGGCTGGGCGGGCAGGTTCTCGGCCCGGTCCGCGCCGGCCCGGCGGGCGAAGACCGGCCGGACCGAACCGTCGGGCCGCGTCACCGCCGGCCGCTCCGCCTCGGGCAGGCCGCTCATGCCGAGGGTGGCGACGAAATCGTTGATCCGCTCGGCGCAGACGATCGCCGCCGGCTCGGCCTGCTTGTCGATCGTGTGGCCGAAGCTGATCGCGCGCAGCTCCTCGCCGAGCACGGCCGCGACCCGCCGCCGCCGCAGGCCGTGGATCAGCTCGCCCACGAGATCGGCGGCGGCGGCCGGGGTCAGGCAGAGGTTGGCGGCGGTGTCCGGATCCTCGCGCAGCCGGCTCAGCCCCTCGATCCAGACGTCGATCGCGGTCTCGGCCTGGAATGCCTCCGGCGTCATGGTGCGCACGTCGCGCGCCCCGGGGACCGGCGCCTCGGCCACCGCGACCGGACTCGCCTCGCCGCGACCGGGCCGCTGGGGCCGGGCGAGCGGCGCGGGCCCGGGGCGGGTGAGCGGGCCGGCGGCGGCGACCGCGCCGCTGATCCGGATCGAACTCGGCACCCGGGCGATCCGCTCCTGCACGCCGTCGCGATCGACCATCAGCGCCGCCAGCACCGCGCCGAAGCGATGGGCGCGCAGGGCCTGTTCCAGCCCGTCGATCACCGCGTCGGCCGCGATCCGCCGTTCCGCGATCCGCTTCTCGATATCGCCCGAGACATGGTAGGGCCCGAGCGCGGCGGCGAGATCGCCCGCCACCTTGTCGATCTGGGCGCCGATCTGACGGGTCTTGCTCGCCGGGGAACAGACCTTGCCAAGCTCGGCGATGATATAGCCGACGCCGCCGTCGTTCATCGCCATGGCCGCGTCCCAGGCGGCGGCGGGATCGGCGAAATGGCGTTGCACATTCTCCGCCGCCAGACAGCCGGCGCGCAGCTCGGCCAGCCGGGCCTCCTTGCCCGGACGGACGCTGACCTCGCGCCGCGCGTCGTCATAGTCGATCAGCCCTTCGACGAAGAAGTTCGGGTTGCGCAGCCAGAAGCAGTTGCGGAACGGCTGACCCGGCGTCCAGGTCTCGACCCAGCCGTCCTTGCTGCGACCGAACTTCTCGAGGAGCGAGGCCTGTACCCGGCGCTCGAACCGCGTGCCTTCGCCGCCGGCGGCGGCGGAATCGCCGAGATGCTTGTCGAACTTGGTCATGACGAAGAAGAGGACGCAGGGCGTCTCGGCCCGCCGCTCCGGGCGGTTGCCGTGGGTCATGCCGATCCAGTTCTCGACGAGGCCGGGCAGATCCACGGTCTCCATGTTGCTGTCGGGAACGCAGAGGAGCATCGAGGTGATCTCCTGGTTCTCGACATAGCGGTCGAAGAGATAGGCGACCTTGCCGCGCAAGAGGAGCTGGGTGGCAGAGGCGGCGGGATCGGCCAGCGTCTTGCTCAGCGGCTGCTCGAACCGGTTGCGCGCGCCGGGGAAGTCGAGCAGGTCGGTCTCGGCGAAGATCTCCGATGGCAGCGTCTTCATCGGCAGCACCAGCTCGGCCGCGAGCGCGCAGACCAGCGCGCGGGGCAGGGCGATGGTCGCGCCGCTCGGCGTGCGCAGGGCGAGCGTGCCCTGCTCGCCGGACTGGTAGAGGCCATGCAGCGTCTTCACGTCGATGATCGAGGTTTCGCGCGGCACCAGCGCGTCGAGCGGCGCGAACACTTCCTCGGGATGGCCGATCCGCCCGAGCGCCTGCGCCAGCCGCAGATAGAGGTCGGTCAGCGGCGCGTGACCGCCCCAGAGGATGGCGAGAAACGCCGCGCGCTCGGCCGGCGGCAGCGCGGGCGCGAGGGTCGCCGCGTCCTCCCAGAAGGTGCGCAGCGCGGCGGCGTAGGCGGTCTTGCCGAAGACGCCGTTCACATATTCGGCGATCTCCAGCACTTCCTCGAAGCTCATGCCGGGTGTCGGGGCGCCGGCCTTGGCGCGGAACGCCTCGATATGGCGCGACAGATCCTCCGGCTCGGGCGGCGGCTCGGACTGGTCGCCATCCATGTAGAAGCTGTTGACGATGGTCCGGGCGATGTCGGCCTCGGAGAGCAGGCTGACGCGGATCGGGAAGCCGTCGGGCGTCGCATCCTTCGTCATGGTGAAGCGGGTCACGAGGCCGGTCGACTCGCCCTCGCCTTCGGGATTGATCTCGCCGATATAGTCGAGCGCGCCGCCGGGGCCGTTGAAGTCGGCGACGAGTCGGCCGTCGCGCGGTCGCGCCAGCACCGAGACGAGGAACGACTTGCCGGCCTGGCTTGGGCCGAAGACGCTGACGCTCATCTTGGTGCGCGCGGCGCGGCCGAGCTTGCGCGCGCGGCGGGTGCTCCGGCGCAGGAGCTGGGTCAGCGACTTCCGGTTCGGGCCGATGGTCTCGGCGTTCTCCGGCGCCTCGATCCAGTCGAGCGCCTCCGTCGCCATGTCCGCGATCGCCGCGCAGCGTTCCGCCAGTTTTTCCTGAGCCGTCATTGTCTCTTCGCTTCGGTCACAGCCGGAACACGCCGGTGTCGATCCAGTATTCGTCCTCGAACCCCAGCGTGTGAAGCCGCAGCGAGACGTCGGTGTTCTTCATGCCGTCGCCGGCGCCATCCTCGACCTCGGTGATCTCGAAGGCCTCGCGCAGCGCCTCGCGGCGCAGCCGCTCCTCCGAACTCGCCTCGTCATCATCCTCGAAATCGGCCTTTTCCAGCGTCACGCGGATCGGCGCCGGCCGGCGCTGGGCGGAGGCGTTGCCGAAATCGAGCCGGAAGAGCGGCGTCGTCGTCCAGCGTTCCAGCGGCAGCTGGCGCGAGCCGATATGGACCGGCGCGAACATCCGCACCACCGCCGTCGTCTCGCCCGCCGACTTGCGGCGGTCGAGATCGAGGTCCGAGAACAGCACCCGCTCGGCCGTGATCTGGCCGCTCGAATCCATCTCGCCGACGAAGCGCGCGGTGGAGCGCATCTGGAAGGCCGCCGTCGCGACGCGAAAATTCGGCACGCGATTTTCGCTCAACGCGATCAGCATGCCGCCGACCGCCACCGTGCTCTTCGGATCGCCGATGCGTTGGGTGATCGGATCGCGGAACGGATACCAGCGACCGGTCTTGTAGCGGTGCATCGAGATCAGCCGGTGCGGCGGCGTCACCAGCAGCTCCTCGAGGATCGAGCGCACGGCGGGCAGGCGCGACGGGCGCCCGGTCAGCAGCACGACATCGACGCCGAGATGATCGATCACCTCGCTCATGTTGCCGAGCACCTTCTGAAAGGTCTCGCGGCAGATCGCGTCGATCTCGTCCCGGCCGAGCGACAGCGTGACGTCATGGACGCGCCAGTTCTCGGCGCCGATCTCGGCCGCCGGCTGTTCGAGATAGGCGAGCAGCGCCCGCGACAGGCCGCCGGGACTGGCGCCGGCGGCTTCCGTCTCGGGCGCGGGCGGCGGGCCGAGCACCTCGGCGGCCGCGACATCGACGCGATCGAACTCGCCCGCCGTCTCGCAGCGCTCCAGGATCGCCTCGGCCAGCGGCGCCAGCACGCGCAGCGCGAACTGGCGCCGCTTCTGCACCAGATGCTGGTCCTGCCCGCCGATATCGCCGCCGAAGAGCTCGGTCATCTTCTCCGAAACATAGCGCCCGCCCGCCGCCTCGATCGAGTCGCTGAGCTTGCGCAGCACCACGGCCGAGACCACGCGCTGGGCGAGATCGTCGCCGGCGACGCGGAACCCCTCGCGGAAGCTCTGCTCGGGATGCAGCACCCGGTTCGCCTCGCCGTGGTAGGTGGTGATCATCAGATCGGTGGTACCGCCGCCGATATCGATGCAGGCGAGGCGCAGCGAGGGCTTCGGGGCGCCCGCGCCGCGCTCGGGCCGCGGCTTGCCCATCAGGGTCAGGAAGGTGTCGATGCGGCCGTCGAATTTCTGCGTCAGCTCGCTGTAGAGATAGACGAGCTGGGTGCAGCTCGCCTCGTCCCATTCGACGATCAGCTCGGGCCGGCGCGAGATGCTGGAGTCGGACTCCGCCACGCCGAGCATCGACCAGACCAGCCGCAGCGCCCCCGCCGCGCGCGACCGGATGATCGCCTGCTCCTGCACCGAGGTGGCGCTCGGCAGGGTGAGGATGATCCGGTTCAGCCGTCGCGGCAGGTCGGACTGCGCCCGCCGCGCGCGCGACCCCGGATCGTTCACCTGCACCAGCGCATGGGCGATGATCTCCGCCAGCATGAAGCCGAAGAGGGCGGAGCGCGAGAACCGCGGCCGGATGGCCCGCGCGGAGCGCGTGGCGCCGCGGCGGCGGAGGCGGCGGCTCTCCTCGTAGGTGACCTGCTCGATGACGTCGCCCGCCTCGTTCAGGTGCTGCATCGCCGCCCGCACGCTCTTGGGCAGATTGTTCGGGTCGAGATGGTTGTGAAAGCGCCAGTCCTGCTGCGTCGGCGTGTCGTCCCAGAGATAGCGCTTGGGCGAGGAGAGGCCGGACAGCGTCTCGGTGCCCTCCTCGGATTGCACCAGCCGCAGGGCCTCGGGCCCGACCCGCACGAACCCCGGCCAGATGAAGGCGTTGCGCCGGCCCGAACGGCTGGCATAACGCTCGTCGCCGAACCGCAGCTCGGCGAATTCCACCCGGCTCTCGAACAGGCCGGAATAATGGAACTCCGGCCGCGACAGGTCGCGGATCTCCAGCGGGAAGGACCGGGCGAGATCGACGCGTGAATCGCCGGGAAAGCGCTCGATCAGGATGCCGCAGGTTCGGCTGTTGCCGACATCGAGCACCAGGTCCACATCGACCGGCGTCACCGCGTCCCGCTCGGAAATGGTATTGGCAAAGCGCAGTTTCGGCGGATGCGCGACGCGGGTGACAAACTGCAGATAGGCGAAATAGCGCGCCCAATGCTCGAACTGATGCGGCAGCATGTCCTCGGTCAACCGCCGCCCCGGCCGCTCCGCCCGCTTGTAGGCGAGGAACATGTCCTTCAGCCAGTCCGAGACCCACAGTTGCGGATCGACCAGCGTCCCGTCGTCGTCCGGCTCCAGCCGGCGCAGGAACCAGTCCATGTGCCGGGGATCGGAGACAAGACGGAATTCCCGCGGCTTCTCGGCGTCCGACCGTTCCGGCGCGACATAGGCCCGGTCCCGCGCCTCCGCCGCCAGCGTGGTGTCGAGTGCCAGCTGGACGCGGTGGGTATGGCCGGTGTCGGGGTCCGGCATGTCAAGCTCGACCACGCGCAGACGCGCCCAGCTCGACGGGCCGGCGTCGTAGCGTTCCTCGCCCGCCGGCCCGCGCTCGCTCTTCAGCCGCAGCACCGGGACCGGCACCCATTTCATCAGGAACGGCTCCAGCGCCGCGACGGGCCGCACCGAATAGGGATCGTCGTCGTCGCGCGCCGCCGCCTCGATCGCCGCGTCGCGCTCCTCGTCGCCGCTCAGCGGGATCAGCATCCGCTCGGTCGCGCCCGCCTCGCCGGTGGTGCGCTCGATGAATTTCCAGGGCTTCACCTCGATCTCGCCCAGCCGGAAGCCGAAATCGAGGATCTGGATCCCCGAATAGGGCACGAGTGTCACCTCCTCGCGCCAGCTCACGAGGGGGCGCAGTCGGTCGCTCCGCCGGCGTGCCATCAGTCGGCCCTCGCTTCATAAGTCGTCGTCCAGTCCGGATTGGCCGGATCCACGTTGCCGGTCAAGACCTTGACCTCGCCGCCCGACCGCAGTTGCAGCCGGAAGGGCACGGCCTCGAACAGCTGCGCGGGCCGATAGAGATTGACGACGAGTTGATAGGCGCCGGGGCCCGGGCCGTCGAAGAACACGTTCTCGACCGGTTCCGATGTCACGCGCTGGGCGTTCGCATCGACGTCGAGCGTGCCGCCGCAAGCCGCGCGGTTGCGGTAGGAGATGACCTCGCCACTGGGGCAGCGGACATGAAGATCGAGATCCGCCGTGCCGTCCCAGGCGAGCGAGAAGGCGAGTTCGCCCCGCTGCGCGCCCGCGCGGTCGAGCCGCCGGTCGATATCGGTCTCCTCCGGCGCCGGTGGCGGGACGGGAACCGCCGCCGGGATCGGCTGGCAGGCCCGATCCGCCTCGGCGATCCGGCGTTCGAGGAGTGCGATCTCGTCGCCGATCTGCGCGGCCCGCGCCGCGCCCGCGGCCGCCGCCGCGGGCGGGCCGGGGCAGAAGGAAACGAGCCCGCGCAGGCCGCAGGCGGGCAGCGTCATCCACAGGATCGCCGCCGCCATCAGCGCGAGCAACAGCCAGCCGAGCCAGATCAGCGTCCACCAGGGTGCCGCGCCGCCGGCGGGTTCGACTGTCCACCCCATGGTCGCCGGCGCGGCCGTTGCCACGCTCGGCGCGGCCCGGGCGGCGGCGGGCGGGGGCGGGGGCGCCGGAGGCGGCCGGGTGCTCGGCCCGGTCAACACGCCGCGCACCGCGCGCTGTTCGTCCCGCACCCAGGCCCAGTTCACCAGAACGGGGCAGGGCGGGCCGTCGCCGTCCCGGACCACGAAGACGTGATCCTCGTCCGGCACTTCGAGCGCGTTTTCCAGCGCCTCGGCCAGCCGCAGGTCGTCGGCGACCTTCGAGGCGCCGAGGGTCCGCGCCACCTCGCGGATGTCGGTGGCGAGTGTCGCGAGCGTCGTCCGCGCCGCCTCGGCCTCGGCCGGATCGAGCGCGGTCAGCCGCCGCGCCTTGCCCGGCATCGGCGCGTACCAGTCGAACCGGTCGCCGTGCGGCGTCGCCACCGGTTCGGCGAACAGCGCGGCGTGGCGCGGTCCCAACCGGTCGCGCAGGCTGCCGGTGACGAGCTCGAACGCGCGCTGCGGCGGTGTGCCGAGCGGCCGCAACCCTTCGGTCGAGGTGGTGGCGAGCAGGACCTCGTACATCGCCTAGGGCGTCCCGGCGTCGGCCACCCGCGGCGGCGGTGTCGGGCGCGTGATCCGGGGCGCGCAGGCTTGCGAGACCACGGTCGGCCGCGCCTCGGTGCCGTCGAGGAAGGCGAGGAGGTCGGGCACCGTCCGCGCGAGACCGAGGTCGCGGAGCGGTCCCGCCGCCTCGAAGCGGCTCACGCCGACCACCCGGCCGCAGCCATCGACCAGCGGCCCGCCATCGCCTCCGGCCGAGACCGGCGCCGAATGGGCGAGCGCGGCCCGCCCAGGCCCGAGCGGCCCAAAGGCGAGGACCGCCCCGTCGGTCAGCGCCAGCGCCGCGCCCGCCTCGGCCGGAAAGCCGGCGGCGAGGATATTCGTCCCGGCCAGCGGCGCGTCGGAGCGGAACAGGGGCAGCGGCGCGCCGTCCGCGCCCGCGACCCGCAGCAGGGCGAAGCCGTCGCCGGCCTTCGCCACCGTCGCCGGGCGCGGACCGCCGAGTGCCAGGTTCGCCACCGTCACCCCGTCGGCCGCCAGCCGCTCGCCGGTGACGACGAGATCGGGTGCGACGAAGAAGCCCGTCGCGGTCGCGCCCTCCGCGGTGGCGACCAGGACCGTGCTCCGCTCGAGGCTGTCGAGCAGCGTCTGATCGTCCGGCGCCTCGGTCCGCGCCGGATCGGGGGGCAGCGTCGCGTCGGGCAGCGCGTCGCCCGGCATCCCCGGCGCGTCGGCCGGATCGCCGGGAACCGGCGCCGGCAGCCCGTCGAGCGTGCGGCCGTCGCCGAGGACCAGCGTGCCGTCCGGGGCGCAGGTGGCGCCCTCGATCGCCGCCGCCAGTGTCGCCCGTCGCGCCTCAAGCGCCGCGCGGGTCTCCTCGGCCAGCGCGACGGCGGCGGTCACCTCGGCGCTCGGCGCCGGCGGGAACAGCCGCGTCCCCGGCATTGCGAGCCAGCCGAGCGTCCCGCCGGCCAGAAGCAGCAGGAGAAGCAGCGGCAGCCAGGCCGCCAGCGGCACCCCGCGCGCGACCGGCGCGGCCACCGAGATCGGCGCGGGTTTCGGCGCGGGCTCCGGCGCGGCCACGGGGATCGGCGTCGGATCCGGCGGGGAGGGCGCCGCCGTTCCGGCTCGCCCACGCCATTCCGCCTCGGTCAGCGGCGGCGCCGCGGTCAGCGGCAGATAGCGCCCGAGCGTCTGGCCGAAATGCGCCGTGCGCGCCTCGATCCCGCGGGTCGCGGCCTCCGGCAGGATGCCCCAGTTCACGATCACCGGCCGGCCGTTCACCACCCAGATGTCGCCCTCGGCCGCGACATGCAGCGCGGCGGAGACCAGCGGCCCGTCGTCGCGGTCCTCGATCAGCGGCCGGATCGCGCGCAGCTCCTGGCTCAGCTGCGCCTCGACCTCGGCCCGGGCGGCGCCGTCGAGGCTGGCAAGCGGCGCGGCGTCGCCGGCCCGCGTCGTGTACCAGGAGACGGTCGAGGGCGCCTCGTCATTGCCGAGGCTGAGCAGCGGCTCGGCGAAGAGCGCGGCCGCCTCGGGCGAGACGCGCGCGCGCAGCAGTTCGGCCAGCGCCGGATAGCTTTCGAGCGCGAGGCGGCCGCCGACCTCGATGCACTGGCCGCGCCGGATCCGCGTCTTGGTCAGGAAATGGTCGGCCATCAGGGTTCCCTCTCCGCGCGCCTCAGCCGGACGGTGTCGGAGCTGCCGACATCGGGCTGGGCCACGCCGCATTGCGCCGCGCCGTCCGCCCCGAGCTCGCAGGAGGCGACCCTCTTGTAGATGAAGGTGCCGTCCGAGCAGGTGAGGTTGCCCCCCTCCTCGATCCTCAGCGTACCCTCGTCGAAGCGGGCGCCGACCGCGCCTTCGCAGGTGGTGCCGTTGGTGGCGCGCATGATCTCGTTGCCGAGGCCCTCGCCGTCGAAGCACAGCCGCCAGTCGGTGTAGCGCGTCACGACTCCGGTGGTCTCGTTCCGGGTGCTGTAGGCGGAGTCGAGCTTCCAGCAGCCTTCGAGCAGGCCGACGTCCCGCTCCGCCCAGGCTTCGCCGTCGATCTCGGGTATCGTGGCCTCGGGCATCGCGGCGGGCGGGGCCGCTACCTCGCACTGCCTGCCGGCGAGTTCGCCCTCCAGTTGGGAGACGGCGGCCAGCAGCGCGGTATTCTCCGCGCGCAACTGGTCGAGCCGCCGCTCCGCCGCCATGACCTCGGGAGCCGGGCAGAAGTAGCCGCGGGCGCCGCCGACAGTCACGCCGCAGGCGGGAAGCAGCAGGTAAGCAGAGGCGGCGACCGCTCCGACGACCAGCAGAAAAACAAGGAAGGTCGCGGCGAAACGCATCGGGAGTCAATATCCGCAAGGACTTGCGCGGGAGCCTATTTCAAATCGCGGCGACGGGTCAACCGCCGCGCGTATTCGGCGCGCGCGATCCGCTTTCCCGGAGACCGATCCGGGCGTATTATCCGAACCGGAAGATTTCCGTCGCCCGATTGCCCCGATTCCCGTAGGGAAATAATTCAGATCGTCATCGTGCCGCGTACCAGGGGGTACTCATGAAATTCCCAAGCTTGACCTGCGCGGCCCTGACCGCCGCCATCGCTCTCGTTCCGGTCGAAAGGACGCGCGCCGACGATGTCGGCAATGTCATCAACGGGATCAATACCGGCATCAATCTTTTCAACATGCTGAACGGGAACAACGGCAACAACGGCAACAACGGGAATAACGGCAACAACGGCAATTCCCGGCCCTCGTCGAACGGCGGTGGTGGCCAAACCCGTCGGATCACGGAGCGCACGCCGGTGGCGCCCCGCGATCCCCAGCTTCTCGAAGCGCAGACCGCGCTCGGCTATCTCGGCTACGCGGTCGGCCGGCCCGACGGCCGTACCGGCCCGCGGACCCGCGCGGCGATCCAGGAATATCAGGCCAGCATCGGCGCCAGCCCGACCGGGGACCTGTCGCCCTACGAGCGGGACCGGCTGATGGGCGACTATCTCGATGCGCGCAACGGGCGTCGCCCCGCGCCGACGCCGGCGCCGGTTCCCGCGCCGCAACCGGACACGCGGGTCGTCGAGGCCGGGGGCGGGCTCGACACGCTCGACGGCGACGCTCCCGCGGCCGTGCCGATGGCGACCTACTGCGAAGGGGTCGGGCTGCGCAGCACGACCAATGGTGGCTTCACCACCGCCGAGACGATGACGGACCCGCGTTTCGCGCTGGACGAACAGTTCTGCAACGTTCGGCAATACGCGGTCGGCGCCGGCCAGACGCTGGCGGGCGAGACGCCCGACGCCAAGATCGCCGCCGCCTGCGGCAAGATCAGCGCCGGTCTCGCGGGCGAGGTTGACTCGCTCGGCACCGATGACCGCGACGCGGCGATCGCCGCCGCGGCGGCCGCGATCCGCAAGTCGGGCTCGGAGCCTGCCAAGGTTGCCCGCACCGCGCGCATCTGCCTCGGCGAGGGGTACGAGCGCGACGATCCGGACATGGTGCTGGCCTCGGCGCTGGCGCTGGCCGCCGCCGGCCAGCCGGCCTATGCCGAGGTCGTCGGCCACCATCTGAACGAGGGGTTCGGCGTGGCGGAGAACCGCGAGTCCGCCGCCAACTGGTACGACATGGCCTTCGACGCGCTGGACGCCGGCGGCGAGCCCGCCTTCTTCCCCGGCTCCTCCGCGCAGCGGCTCGCGCTCATGCGCAAGGCCCTCGACGGCGGGCCGGCCGAGGTCGTGCAGGTCTCCTCCGGCGGCGCCCCGGCGGGCGGGGGGCTGACCTTCGACGACCTTGGGGACGACACGAACTGATCGCGGCGGTCGCGCAAACCTCCGCGGCCGGGAAAGCGGCCGCGGGGACAGCGATCCTTGAGCATCCCGCAAGTCAAATTCGGCAGGTCTTGCGCGAGCTTGCCCGCGTCCTCGCGGGCGATTTCGAGAAGCGCCGATCGAGAATTCCGGCTCGCCAGACCCAGGAGTTGGCCCCGAGGTCGGAGGCTTTTGTGAAACGGGCCGGCCGACCGAGTGTTGCCCGACCCGTTTCGCGCTATGCCGTCTGCGCCTCGGGCGCCGTCTTGAGGCGGCGGACCATCAGCTTGTTGAGGGCGTTCACGTAGGCCTTCGTCGAGGCGACGATGGTGTCGGTGTCGGCCGACTGGCCGGTGACGATCTTGCCGCCCTCCTCGAGACGCACGCTGACCGTGGCCTGCGCGTCCATGCCCTCGGTGACGGCGTGGACCTGGTAGAGCATCAGGCGGGCGTCGTTGGGGACGATCGACTGCACCGCCTTGAAGGCGGCGTCGACCGGGCCGTCGCCGATGGCGCTGGTCGCGTGCTCGGTGCCCTCGACGGCGAGGGTGAGCTCGGCGGTCTGGGGGCCGTCGGTGCCGCAGACGACGCGGAGGCGGCGGACCTGGATACGGTCGTTGGCGGCGTTGGTGTCGGTGTCCTGCATCAGGGCGACGAGGTCGTCGTCATAGACCTCCTTCTTGCGGTCGGCGAGTTCCTTGAAGCGGACGAAGACGTCGGCGAGCTGGTTGTCACCGACGGTGTAGCCGAGCTCGGCGAGCTTGGAGCGCAGCGCGGCGCGCCCCGAATGCTTGCCCATGACGAGGCTGGTGGCGTTGAGGCCGACATGTTCGGGACGCATGATCTCGAAGGTCTCGGCGTTCTTCAGCATTCCGTCCTGGTGGATGCCGCTCTCGTGGGCGAAGGCGTTCTTGCCGACGATCGCCTTGTTGAACTGCACCGGGAAGCCCGAGACGGTGGCGACGAGGCGCGACGCCTGCATGATGCGGGTGGTGTCGATGCCGGTGGTGTAGGGCATGATGTCGTGGCGGACGCGGAGCGCCATGACGACCTCTTCCAGCGCGGTATTGCCGGCGCGCTCGCCGAGGCCGTTGATCGTGCATTCGATCTGGCGGGCGCCGGCCTCGACGGCGGCCAGCGCGTTCGCCGTCGCCATGCCGAGGTCGTTGTGGCAGTGGGTGGCGAAGGTGATCGCGTCGGCGCCGGGGACGCGCTCGATCAGCATGCGGATGAGCGCGGCGCTCTCGCGCGGGGCGGTGTAGCCGACGGTGTCGGGGATGTTGATGGTGGTGGCGCCGGCCTTGATGGCGATTTCCACCGTGCGGCAGAGATAGTCGTGCTCGGTGCGGGTCGCGTCCATCGGCGACCACTGGACGTTGTCGCAGAGGTTGCGGGCGTGGCTCACCGTCTCGTGGATGCGCTCGGCCATCTGGTCCATGTCGAGGTTGGGGATGGCGCGGTGCAGCGGCGAGGTGCCGATGAAGGTGTGGATGCGCGGACGCTTCGCATGGCGGACGGCCTCCCAGCAGCGGTCGATGTCCTTGAAGTTGGCGCGGGCGAGGCCACAGATCACCGCGCTCCGGGTCTGGCGGGCGATGGCGGTGACGGCCTCGAAATCGCCGTCGGAGGCGATCGGGAAGCCGGCCTCGATGATATCGACGCCCATCTCGTCGAGGAGCGTGGCGATCTGGAGCTTTTCCTCCAGCGTCATGGTGGCGCCGGGCGACTGCTCGCCGTCGCGGAGGGTGGTGTCGAAGATCAGGACGCGGTCTTGCGGAACGGGGGCTTGAATGGCGTCGGTCATGGCCGGTGGTCCTTGGCGTAGGGATACTTTGGGGGCTTCTCGCGGCGCGTGCGGCTTAACCTCTGAGCGCGCGCGCCGAACCCGGCATGCTCAGAGGCGCGTAAGAAGCAGCAGTCCGGCCGTCGGACCCTTGCCCGCTACCGTTCCCAAAGCCCCTGAAATCCGTGCCAACGCGATCATGGCGGGCATTATAGGGCCACGCGGCGAAAGGGGAAGAGCGAAATGCCTGCTGGTTGGGCGAGGGGGCGACGCCGGGCCGGAGGCTTCGCCGCGACCACTCATACCAGATCCGCCTGACTGGTTCGGATCGAGATGTCTTCGCGGACCGCTCTGAGGGGGCGCCAGTGGCGCGCCCGCGGTTCGCGCGCCCGCAGCAAGCTTGCGAAGGGCGCGGGGGGTGAAGATTTCTCCGGGAGGGTTGAATCGGGGCGGGTGTGCCCGGCTTGACCGTCGAAGACGGGCGAGCCCCGG
>NZ_CALAGI010000079.1 GCF_937891315.1 uncultured Amaricoccus sp.
GGGCAATGGCAATGACGCGCGCGGGATCGGCGGGCGCCGGGCTGGCGTCCGGGGTCTGTTGCTGGTCGTTCATGGCTATCCGCGCCGGCCGAGCGGCTGGCCGCTGTTGGCATCGCCGCGGTTCGGATACCGCACGACGACGTCGTCGCCGGGCATCGAGGGGAAGCCGCGGAAATTGGCGGCATTGACGAACTTCGCCTTGCAGGTGGCGAACTGCTTGTCGCAGCCGGCTCGGACGGTGAAACCGTCGCCGACCCCGATCGGGCGCACCGGCGCTTCGAAAAGTTCGATCCGCACGGCCCCGGCTTCCACGGTGTGGCGGGCGATCTCGGCCCGGCCGCCATCATTCGCGCCGCTGGTCCATGTCAAAAACCCGAGGTCGAACCAGCCGGCGGCGAAGGCTCCCAGCCCTGTCGCGCGAAAACCACGATCGCCGATCGTTGCCGCGACGCTGCCGGTATCACAGAAGGGAGGCGCATCCAGATCGATGCCGCAGCGGGCGTCGCCCAGCGCGGCGTCGCAATAGAACTGGAAGGTCCGTCCGACCGTCTGGTTGAGGTAGTGCGCCAGCGAGCGCACCTCGGCGATAAACGAGGCCCGGCCGCGCCTGATCTGCCCGATGTTGCCGCGTCGCATCAGCACCCGCTGCGCCGGCGCGTCCCAGTTCACGCGCCAGACCTCGATCGCCGCGTTGTCCCAGCGTCCGTCGAGAATATCGGCCTCGGTGATGCGGTCCGAGCTCAACGCGCCTTCAGCGTCCTGGGCATCGACCGACAGCTCCGAGCCGGCGCGGATCTCCGAGGCGTTAAAGCCGCTGTCGGGTTCGAACTCGGTTCCGGCGAAGGCGAGGGGCCGATCGTGCTCGGTGAAGCCGAAAACGACTCCATCCGCCCGGGTGATGCGCCAGCACCACGCGAGCGTGGTGGCGCCGCTGTCGAGATGGGCCTGCAATCCAGCTGGCAGGGTTTTCATCGGCGGACCTCGACGAGCGGAATGGAGGTGATCGAGCCCAGCCGCTCGATATCAAGGGTGACCGGCAGCTCGTCGGTGTCGAAGCGGACCGGCACATCGAACTCAAACCCGGCGGTCACAGAGACGCCCACGCCCGGCGCGGCGGAGAAGGTGACGATCCCGGTGCTGCCATTGACCGACCAGCCCGAGTTGATCGCAACTCCGCCCAACGCCACCAGCACGCTGCCAGCGACCGGCTTGGTGATCGCCCGGCTCCAGGACTGCGCGCCGCTGGCATAGAGCTTGACTAACTGGAACTCGGTCCGCGCTCCGTTGCCCTGACCGAGGAACTGGTCGATTGCTGTCGGCTGCGCGGTTGGCGCGCAGCTCTTGTGGTCGGCCCAGTCCTTCCAGCGGAAGCCGTGCAGGCGGCCGCGCCGGGCCTCGAAGAAGGCGATGACCTCGGCCAGATCATCGACGCGGCGGATGCCATAGGCGGCGTCATAGCGGCGGCGGGAGTCGGCCCAGGGGCTGTTGCGCTCTTCGTCGCCATTCGCCAGTTCGACGATCTGGGTGCGGCGCTCCGGGCCGCCCCGGGCGCCCCGGCTGATGTCGTCGGGAAAGCGGATGTCATGGAAAGCCATGGCTCAGAGACTCCTGCGCCCGGCCGCGACGGCGCGGGCGATGTCGGCGGCGATCTGCGACTGCGATTGCCGGAAGGACGCCGCGTCGCGGGCGTTGATGGTGATGTTGGGCGCGCCGCCGGCTTCCCAGTCCCGGGTCTGGCGGCGGTTCAGCACCCGCTCGCCGCGCTGGAGCACGCCGACCTGCTCGTCGCTGCGCAGGCCGAAGCCGCCGCCATTGTGGAAGCGTGGCGCTGCCAGGATCGCGGCGGCGGGAATGGCGATCCGCCCACCGGCGCCGACCCGGCCACCGTCGTGGAACAGCCCGGCGAAGATCGACCCGAGGCTGGCGTTCGGCGAGGCGGCCGCCCCTCCGAACAGGCCGGACAGCGCGCCTGCCAGCGGGCCGAGGATGGCCTGCTTCACCGAGAGCTTGGCGAGATCGGCCAGCATTGAGGTGACCAGATCGCGGATGTCGAGTTTGCCGGTCTTCACGAAATTGCCCACCGCCTCCTCAGCCGAGGTGAAGGCGCCGGCCAGGCTGTCGCCGAGGTTCTTTCCGACGGCCTTCGCGTCCTCGGCGTATTTGGCCAGCGCATTGCTCACCGTGTCGACCGAGGTCTTTGCGGCGTCCATGCCGTCCTTGGCGGCGCCGCCGGCCTGCTTCATCGCAGCGCCCGCGCCGCCGGCGGCCTCGGCGGTGTCGTCGAGCGCGTTCTTCACCGCGCGAACCTTCACCGCGTCGAAGAAATCCCCCATCGGATCGCTCGCCTGGATCTCCGCATGCACCCGCTCGAAATCCTGCCAGGCCGCCGTCAGATCGGCGGCATAGCTGTTGTCGATCTTACGCAGCGGCGGCGGCGGGGCGATCTCGCCGAGCGAGAAGCCCTCCATTCCGGGAATCTTCGCGACGAGGCCGCTCACGGTCTGAATGAAGCCGTTCATCCGCGCGAGCGCGGCGGTGATCAGCTTCTCGATGCCGGTGAGCACGGCATTCGCCGCGCCGATCACCGCGGCGCCGGCGATCAGCGGAAGCGCTGCGAACAGCCGCTTCACGGTCTCGATCGCCAGCCGGAAGCCATTGATGATCGCATTGCCGGTGACGTGCACGCCGGCGACCACGACGTCCCAGGCGGCGGAAAACCAAGGGGCGATGGCGTCGATGGCGGGCTTCAGGACCGATACGAGCCCGTCGCGGATCACCTGCCAGACCGCGAGGGCGGTATCGCCAAAGCCCACGGTCACCCCGGAGGCCTCAGTGATCTCATGCCGCAGGCCGGCGAGAGCGACGCCGGTTGCGATCACCGCGGCGGTCGCCACAGGATGGGCGCGGGCGACGCCGAGCACGAGCCCGGCGGTCTGCTTTAGCGCCGCGTTCACCCCGCCTTGCCCGGCATAAATCTGGCTGATCTGCGAGCCCTGCTGGATGAAGACCATCATCGGGTTCATCCCCGAGGCCAGCGAGACCCCGACATCGTTCAGCTGATAGAGCAGGTTCCGCGACTGGTAGCTGGCCAGCCGCGACGCGCCGCCCATCTGGCCGAGCGCGGTGGTCCGGCCCTTCAGCGCGGCGATATTGGCCAGCGCCACCGTGCGCTCGCGGCCGATGGCGGCGGTCATCTCGTCGGCCGAGATCGCGCCGACGCGGTGCGCCTGGCGGATATCGTCCAGCGCCCCGCGATAGCTTCGGATCGCCGCGAACAGCGGGTTGTGCCGCGCCCGAAGATCATCGAGCGCAGAGCCGTAGGCGGTGATGTCCGCGGCGCTGCGATCCACGCCGGAAGACACGCCGGTCAGCGCATCGACGCGTCCGGCTAGCGTGCCGGTGGAAGCGGCGGCCGCGCGCAGGTTGACCGCCGCTTGCGCGGCGCGCGCCGACAGCGCCTCAAAGCGGGTGATCGCGGCGGAAGCGGAAGCTCCGACATCGTCGAGGCCTCGGCTCGCCGGTGCCCCCGCCGCGCCGATCGTCTCAAGAGCGGCGCGGCCCTCGCGGCCGATCTCGCGCAGGTCGGCCTTCAGCACCTGCCCGCCCACCGCCGCGAGCCGAACAGAGACGCGCCGCTCAGTCATCCCTGTTCGCTCCAATGCGCTCGTTGAGTTTGCGGACAGCGACCGCCTCGATTTCCGGCAGCAGCTCCGCCGCTGCGACCGGGCTCACGCCCAGCGCGGCTGCGATTGCGAGACCGGTCGTCAGATCCCAGCCGAGCACCGCCCCGGGGATCGCGCGCAGCTGACCGCTCATGCGTTGCGCCACGTCCCACACCTGCCAACCGTCCAGCGTGTGCGGATAGTTCAGGCGATCGGGGCATTCGGCGCATCGTCCGGAACAAGCGGCGCAATATCCGTCGCCCCCGCCGAAGTGCCATTCGGCGCGGGCGCGCAGACGTTTTTTTCGAGTTCCAGCGCCAGACCCTTGGCGATGTAGTCGAGCTGGAAGCGCTCGAAGACCGGATAGAGATCAAGCAGTGCGCCGATCCCCTCGGGGCTCGGCTCAATCGGGTTGCCGTCGCTGTCGCCGACGCCTCCCCAGTCGAGGATGGCGATGCGGCCGATCGCCTTGGCGAAGACCAGTGCCCGGGTCTCGTTGGAGGCATCGTCGGGCAGGTCTTCGACCGCCGCGTCGGCGCGCGCGGCCATCATGACGGCGCTGGAACAGGGCGCGAGGCGCAGCCGCAGGCCGGGTGCGAGGTCGAGCCAGCTGGGTTCATTGGTGAGGTTGAGACGGATCATCATAGCTCCGATCAGGGGTTGGTGTAGATGGGAACGTCATTGCGCAGCGTGGCGGTCGCCATGCGCCCGAGCGTCGGGTCGCGCGCCGCCTGCCAGGCGAAGCTCGCCTGCACGCCGCCAGGGCCTTGCAGGGCCAGCTTCGGCTTCGGCAGGTAAACGGCGTGCGCGGTCAGCGCGAAGCTGGTGTCAGCGTCGAGCGCGTAGGTGAACTCAACCTCAGCGGGACTGTCCGGAATTCCGTGTGGGGTCGGGCATAGTGGGATCGAAGGAGCCCCGATATGCCGCGACGCAAAGAACCGAAGATTCCTGATGCCCTCCTCGACCAGCTGCTGGCCGGCGCCGATCCGAAAACGGCGTTTGATCCGAATGGCCTTCTGGACGATCTGAAGAAGGCGCTGGCCGAGCGGGCGCTGAACGCCGAGATGGACCATCATCTCGGTGGCGCGGCCGGGGCGGGCAACAGCCGCAACGGCTATGGCCGCAAGACGGTGACGACGGACAGCGGCAAGTTCGAGCTCGAGGTGCCGCGGGATCGGCAGTCGAGCTTCGATCCGCAGCTCATCGCCAAGTATCAGCGCCGCTTTCCCGGCTTCGATGACAAGATCGTCTCGATGTACGCGCGTGGCATGAGCACGCGCGAGATTGTCGGGCATCTGCGCGAGCTCTATGGCATCGACGTGTCGCCGGACCTGATCAGCACGGTGACGGATGCGGTGCTGGAGGAGATCGCCGCCTGGCAGGCCCGGCCGCTGGAGGCGACCTATCCGCTGGTTTTCTTTGACGCCCTTCGGGTCAAGATCCGCGACGAAGGCCTGGTCCGCAACAAGGCGGTCCATGTCGCGCTCGGTGTAAGAGCCGACGGCACCAAGGAGATCCTCGGTCTCTGGCTCGAGCAGAGCGAGGGCGCCAAATTCTGGCTCCGGGTGATGAACGAGCTCCGGAACCGGGGCGTCGAGGATGTCCTCATCACCGTCGTCGACGGGCTTAAGGGCTTCCCGGACGCCATCCAGGCGGTCTTTCCCGACGCGACCGTCCAGACCTGTATCGTCCATCTGCTGCGCCAGAGCCTCGACTTCGTGTCCTACAAGGACAGGAAGTCCGTCGCGGCGGCGCTGAAGGGCATCTACAAGGCCGTGGACGCCGCCGCCGGCGAGGCCGCGCTCAGCGGCTTCGAGGAGGGCGAATGGGGCCGGAAATACCCCGCCATCGGCCAGAGCTGGCGGCGCGCCTGGGGTGAGGTCATCCCGTTCTATGCCTTCCCGGACGATGTCCGTCGCATTCTCTACACCACCAACGCCATGGAGGCCTTGAACTCGAAGCTCCGGCGCGCGGTTCGGGCCAGGGGGCATTTCCCAACCGACGAAGCCGCGATGAAATTGCTGTTCCTGGTCTTGAACCGATCCGAGAAGGAGTGGAAAATGCCACCCAGGGAATGGGCGATGGCCAAGGCGCAGTTCGCCGTCCTCTTCGGCGAGCGCTTCCTGAAGGCCCTCGCCGGCTGATGTTCAATCGCCCGGCCCCACACGGAATTCCTGACAGTCCCCGCCTCAGCCGGCGCGCCGCTCACCGCCTGATCGAGCAGCGTCTGATCGGCGAAACGAACCTCGATCGTCCCGATCAGCGCCGCGATCGATGGGTCCGCGCCCTCGATCCGGCCGTCGTCGCGGATCACCTCGATGCGCTCCAGATTGTTGGAATTGGAGACCTGCGCCGAGACGACATTGCCGAGCTGCGATCCCTCGCGGGAGATCGCGCCCTGGAACGCGCCAAAGCGGGTGAGCGGCAGCGCATTAAGCGCGCCGACGACGCTGGCGGAGCCGGTCACCTCGCCTTGGGCAATCAGGTTGACTTGCGCCGTGATCAGGCCGGAGCGCTGCATGG
>NZ_CALAGI010000080.1 GCF_937891315.1 uncultured Amaricoccus sp.
CGGCGCTGCTCGGCGGCGACAGCTTCGAGTTCGGCACCACCGCGCTGATGATGCTGAAATGCGTGATGGCGAAAAACTGCAACATCAAGTGCCCGGCCGGCCTGACCACCAACCCGGAGGTGTTCGACGGCGACCCCCGGGCGCTGGCGCAATACCTCCTGAACATCGCCCACGAGGTGCGCGAGATTCTGGCCTCGCTCGGCCTGCGGTCGCTGCGCGAGGCGCGGGGACGGGCTGACCTGCTGCATCTGGTGCATCACCCCGCGGCCGTGGGCCAGCTCGACCTCCGGGCGATGCTGACCGAGGTCGAGGAGATCGTCATCGACGATCCGGTCTATATGGAGCGTGACTTCGCGGTGGACGACGCGTTCCTCGACCTGCTGCGCCCGGCGCTGATCGACGGGCGGGCTGATCACGTCGACCTCGGCGGCAATCTCCATCTCGGCAACCGCATGAAGTCGGTGGGCGGACAGCTCGCCGTCGATATCGAGCGGATGCTGAACCACGAGCTGCGCGGCGCCGACCTGCCGATGACACTGACCGACGACCGCGGCCGCCGCTTCCTGCGGCCGGGATCGGTGCGCATCGCGACGCAAGGCTCCGCCGGCCAGTCCTACGGCGCCTTCTGCAACGACGGCATGGTGATGGTCCATACCGGCACCTGCAACGACGGCGTCGGCAAGTCGGCCTGCGGCGGCGAGATCGTCATCCGCTCGCCCGGCGGCGGCTCGGACGAGCCGGGCGGCAATGTGCTGATCGGCAACTTCGCCCTGTTCGGTGCGACCGGCGGCCGGACCTTCGTCGAGGGTCAGGCCGGGGACCGTTTCGCCGTGCGGAACTCCGGTGCCACGGCGGTGGTCGAGGGCGTGGGCGATTTCTGCGTCGAATACATGACCAACGGCGCCGTCCTGAACCTCGGCGCCTTCGGCAAGGGCTTCGCCAACGGCATGTCGGGGGGCTTTGCCTATCAATACGACCCCTATGGCGACCTCGCGCACCGGGCGAGCCACGATTCGGTGAAGCTCGGCCATCTGGGCGATGGCGACGCGGAGGCGCTGATCCACGGGGACGCCGTGCGCCAGTTGCTCGAATGGCACCTGGCGGCGACGAATTCGCGCAAGGCGGAATGGCTGCTCGCCAACTGGGAGGCGGAGTCGGGGCATTTCACCTATGCGCTGCCCCGCGCGCTCCTGCTCTATCAGGATGCCGACACCATCCTGGCGACCAAGCCGCGCAAGGAACTGCTGGAGGAACTCGCCTCGGCCCTCGCCGCGCACCAGGTCCGCAAGCTCAAGCGCGCCTGGCGCTCGGGCGCCCCGGTGCTGAGTGGCCGCGCCCCCGGCCATGCCGACGCCCCGCCCGAGGAGATGTACCAGTTGCTCAATAACTGGACCGTGCTCGACACGGCGCAGGAATTGGCGCGGACGCGGCTCAAGGCCGGTTCCGCCAACGAACCGGCGGTGATGAAGGCCGCGCGGAACCTGATCCTGACCGAGGATTTCGCGCTGATGGCGCGGCTGCTGCGCCATGCGCGCGAGGCGATCGGCGGCTATTCCGACCCGGAACTGGCGGTGATGATCTCGAACAAGCGCATCGGCGACTACAAGGAGGCGCTGGCGCTGCGCAACATCCTCTCCATGGACAGCCCGGGCACCTATGGCTGGATCCTGCACCACGACCGCCGCAACCGCGAGGCCATCGGGCATATCCCCTCGTTCGAGGAGCTGTTCGCCCGCGAGTCGCTCGCCGAAGCGGCGCGGGGCTGAGCCATGAACATCCCCTTCATCCCCGAGGACGCGCCCTTCTCCGGCGACCAGCGCGTCTGGCTGTCGGGCTTCATCACCGGTCTGCGCTCGCGCGCCGTGCTGGTGGCGGTGCCCGCCGAGACCGGGCCGGCGACGGTCCTCAACATCCTCTACGGCAGCCAGACCGGCAATGCCGAGGCCGTGACGGAGGCGGCCGTTCGCACGGCGCAGGGCATGGGCTTCGACGCCCGCGCGCAGGCGCTCGACGATGTGAGCATGGAGGCGCTGGCCGCCATGCGCCGGATCATCGTCGTCTGCTCGACCTATGGCGAGGGCGAGATGCCCGACAACGCCCAGCTGTTCTGGGAGGCGCTGGCGGCCCCGACCGCGCCGCGGCTGGAATCGGCGCAATTCGGCGTGCTGGCGCTCGGCGACACCGGCTATGACGGTTTCTGTCAGGCGGGCAAGCTGATCGACCTGCGGCTTGAGCAACTTGGTGCCCGGCGGCTGACCCCGCGCATCGATTGCGACGTGGACTATGACGAGCCGGCCGCCGCCTGGGTCGCCGCGACACTGCCGCTCGCCTCGGAAAAGGGCGCGGCCACCGTCCGGGCCCCGGCGGCGACCGCCCCGGCGAAGACCGGCTGGAGCCGCAAGAACCCCTACCCGGCCGCGCTCGCCACCAACCGGCTGCTGTCGGGCGCGCGGTCGGCCAAGGAGATCCGCCATTTCGAGTTCGAGCTCGGCGACAGCGGCCTCGCCTACGAGGCCGGCGACGCGCTCGGCGTGATCCCGGTGAACGATCCGCTCCTGGTGGAGGCGGTGCTCGCCCGTCTCGGCGCCGGGCCGGAGACGGCGGTGGCGGGCACGGACCGGCCGCTCGGGACGCTGCTGATGGAGGCCTGCGAGATTTCCACCCCGCCGCGCGAACTGATCGCCGCGGTCGAGGCGCGCGCGGGCGACGAGGAGCTGAGCCGGCTGCTCGGCGACGGCGACCGCGAGGCGCTGGCGACCTGGCTCTGGGGTCGGGACACGCTCGATCTGCTGCGGCTCCTGCCCGCGGGCGCGCTGGACGCGGAGGCGTTCGTCGGGTTGCTGAAGCCCCTGCAGCACCGGGCCTATTCGATCTCGTCGAGCCCGAAGGCCCATCCCGGCGAGGTGCATCTGACCGTCGCCGCCGTGCGCTACGCCGCCGGCGGACGAGAGCGGGGCGGGGTCTGCTCGACCTTCCTCGCCGAGCGCGCGGCCGGGGGGGCGGGGATTTTCGTGTCGCCGAACAAGAGCTTCCGCGTGCCGACCGATGACGCGGCGCCGATGATCATGGTCGGTCCGGGCACCGGGATCGCGCCGTTCCGCGCCTTTCTCGAGGAACGCCGGGCCCGGGGCGCCGCGGGGCGCAACTGGCTGTTCTTCGGAGATCAGCATCGCGAGACCGATTTCATCTATGACGACGAGCTCGGCGAGATGAGCGCCTCGGGCCTGCTTACCCGGCTCGACCTCGCCTTCTCGCGCGACCAGGACGAGAAGGTCTATGTGCAGACCCGGATGCGCGAGAACGGCAAAGCGCTCCATGCCTGGCTGGAGGAAGGCGGGCATTTCTACGTCTGCGGCGACGCGTCTCGCATGGCCAGGGACGTGGACCAGGCGCTGCACGAGATCATTGCCACCCATGGCGCCATGTCGCCCGAGGCCGCGACCGAACATGTCAACGGCCTGAAGCGCGAGAAGCGCTACCTGCGCGACGTCTACTGACCGCGGGCGGCCCTCCGATGGAGGCGATCATGGAGCATCTGGCGAGCGGGGGACCAGGATTGGCCCGCGCCCGTGGCGCGGGTGACGCGCCGCCGCCGCGCGACATCGGGGCGTTGGTCGCCACGCACCCCGGGGCGCGGTTCCTGGACATGGACACCCACACGTTGGCGCTGATCCTGCCGCAGTTCGAGGCGGCGACCGCTACCACCGCGGGCCCCGCCACATTGTTGTCGGAGCGCGGCGGCTACGCGAAGCCGCGCATGGCAGGCGAGCGCCTCGCGTCGCCGCCCGGCCGGATCGCGCTGCGGCTCGTCGCGGGGCGAGGCGAGCACATCGCCTATACCGCCGCGGATCCAGGCCGGCGCGAACCGGCCGCGCTGCATCTCTTCGACCGAGGCGGCCGGCTCACGCATCGTACCCAGATCGCGACCCCCGGCGACCTTCTGACATTGGCCGCGCTCCTCGCCGAGATCCCGACATTGGCGCCATCGCTCCCGGCGCCGGATGTCGTCGCGCCCGCCGCGCGGCCGACGCCCTACCTGCCGGCGATCCGGCACGCGCGCGAAACCTGGGCCACCGCCGAACTGGTCCGCCACATCGACGATCTCGTCCTGGATGGCGGCCAGGCGCGGCGGACCTGCCTCCCGCATGTCGGCGCCGCGGCCGCGCGCCGCGTCGATCCGCTGGTGATCGGCCATCTGCTGCGCGAGGTCGCCCAGCGCCGGCTGCCGTTCCGTCACGTCGCTGTCCGGGCCGGCTGCGTGCAGACGCGGGAAGGCGCGCTCGACACGCTGCGTCCGGAGGGGGATCTCTTGCTCATGCGTTCGGGCACCGCCCTTATGGCGCTCGATCTTGGATGTATCATGGACGCATGGGTCACCTGCCTTGGTCCGGCCGGACGCCGTTCGCGCGCACTCGAACTCTATGCCTCCGATGGAACCTGCGCGGCCGCGTTCCTGCCACCCACGCAGGCTCCGGCGGCACAGACCGCCTGGGACCGCCTCCTCGCCTCCCTGCCCGCCTTCTCCGCGAGCAGCATCCGCGAGCGCGACAATCTGGTCCTCGCCGAGTAGAACGAGCGCGACCGGGCGGCGCGGACGCTCTCGGAGGCTGTCTGGAAATTCGGCGGCGGAGGCCCGGCGGGGGATTTTCGTGCCCCCGGTGCCTCGGTCATGCACGGCATTCCAAAGGCGGCAGTCGATGCATGGTCCGACGAGGCGACCAATCCGCGGGCCGACAAACTCACCCGGATCAGGGCGAGCTTGTCGTCGAGGGGGCCGAGGCGGAACAAATCGCGAAGCAAAAGGCTACGCTTGAGACACGCAAGAGGGGTTTGGTGCGCGGGTGGTGCGCGGGCGTACCGCTCGAGGCGAGTGCCGGTGACCAGAAAAATCTAACGTTTACAATTGGTTGATGGTGCTGCGAGAGAGGATTGAACTCTCGACCTCACCCTTACCAAGGCGGCGCGTTGTCTCTTTTGTAGTATTTCCGCATGACAAATCCGTGCGAATTCAATGCAGGCGTTTCCAGGCAGAAGTCGCGGAAATAGTGCCAGATGCGCAACTCGCGCACGGCCTGAACAGCGACAAATGCGCGCCCCTATACACGACGACGACGCACCGTCGCCAGAAGCTCGTCGCTCGAATGGTGGCGATAAACCGACAGGATCGTCTTGATGTCCGTCGCCGTCGCCGCGCTCACATCCTCGGGTCGCGCGCCGCCCCGAAGCTGCAGCGTGATCGCGCTGTGCTTGAGGACATGCGGCGTCACCCAGCCATAGCCGATCTCCGACATGAACCGCTCGAAATCACCCGGCGCGGTCCGGTCCAGCACATGCGCCCGCCCCGCCTGCTTGAACAGCTCCTCCAGGATCGAGCGCATCGCCGGCGTCATCACCGCCACCGGCCGGCGCTTGCGGGACAACCGCGCGCCCGGCACATTGAAATCGACCATCCCGCTCAGGAACGACACCTGCGCGCCGAACCGCAAGTCCATCATCGCCCCGAGCCGCACCCCGTAGCTCAGCCCCGCCTCGATGATGAACCGCACGCTCAGCGACGCCTCGGGCGCTCTGGCGAGCACGGCCCGCTCGTCGGCCTCGGTCAGCCACAAGTCGCGACGCTGCCCAGCCGCGGGCTTGTCGAAGGCAAAGGTCGGGCGCCCGCCGATCATGCCCTTGCGCGAGCAGAAGTTGAGCATCGCCTGCAGGCCCGTCACCTCGCGCCGGATCGTCGATGGCGCGGCCTTGAACCCCTTCTTGCCATAGAGCCCCTTCGACCGGGCCCTGGCATAGGCGTCAACATCGTCCTGCGTAACCGCGTCGGCCAGCATGCGCCCCATCCCTCGGCGAACGGGTCGCAGCACGAAATCGTCGGTGACGTCGTTGCCCCGCGGCAAACTCCATTCGCGCAGGTAGTAGGCGCTGCAATCATCGACCGTCGCCCTGCCCACCATTTCAACAGGCGCTTGCGCCCGGGAGATCATGAAGCGGCCAAGGACCAGCTCCGCCTCGGTTCGATCCGCCGTGCGCGTGCTGCGCCGCATCGACCGCCACTGACCGCCGCGCTTCTCCGACCATCGGATTTCCCAGAAGCCTTGACCGTTCGGGCTATCGGAAAGAACCGGGGTCGTGCGCATGGCCTGCCTCAAATCTTGGAGTACGGGGCGAGTTGCTGAACGACGTCGGC
>NZ_CALAGI010000081.1 GCF_937891315.1 uncultured Amaricoccus sp.
GGCTCTATTGCGGATTGCGCTGCTCCGCGCTCGCCCGAGAAGCCGCGAAGCGGGCCGAGGCAACCAAGGCGCGGCCTCGCAACGACGACGGCACGCTGGCGACCAAGCCGGAAAACAGTCGTGCCACAAGTTGTGGCACGACTGTTTCCGCCGCACCCAAGCCCGTCAAGCGCGCGGCCGTTCAGGTTTCTCGCTCGGATTCTTGAAATTGCGCCCGCGCACGTGGGGGCGCCTCTGGTACCTAGGTGGTACCTAGGCCGATTCTCGACTGTCTTCGCTTTCGGCTATGTCTTTGATTTTGTTGGTGCCCGGGGGCGGATTTGAACCACCGACACGCGGATTTTCAGTCCGCTGCTCTACCCCTGAGCTACCCGGGCGGGGACCGCGTTCCGGCGGTCTGGGAGGTGTCACTAGGCCACCGGCGCGGTGGTGTCCAGAGGGGAATAGCACCTGTGCCGTCGCCCCGTGGCGCCGGCGCATTGCCGTTGATCCCACGACGCCGACGCGGCTATATGGCCGCGCCCGGGTTTCGGGAGCGGACCGAAACCCGGGTCCTGGCGCATGGCCGGGGCAAGGAGCGACGCGGCGCCGACTCCCGGCGGTGCCCAAGGGCCGGATTAGCTCAGCGGTAGAGCAGCGGTTTTGTAAACCGAAGGTCGGGGGTTCAATCCCCTCATCCGGCACCATACCCCCGGCGAGCCATGGCCGCGGTCCGGCGCGGGGTTGAAATCTTCGCGGCTTCGCGTCTTAAGACGGCGGCGTTCCGGCTCGCGGGCGCCGTTTCCACCGGAGCAGTTCCCATGCACGATATCCGCTTCGTTCGCGAAAATCCGGCAGCCTTCGATCTTGGTCTGACGCGCCGCGGGCTGGCGCCGCTCTCGGCCGAGATCCTCGCCATCGACGAGACGCGGCGGGCGCGGATCGCGGCCGCCGAGGCGGCGCTCGCCGAGCGCAACGCCGCGAGCCGCGAAGTCGGCGCCGCCAAGGCGCGGGGCGACGAGGAAGGGTTCGCCCGGCTGCGCGCGCTCGTCACCGAGAAGAAGGACGAGATCGCGCGCCTGGAATCGGACGCGGCGGCGGCGGATGCCACGCTGCGCGACATGCTGATGGGTCTGCCGAACACGCCGATGGCGGATGTGCCGGAGGGCGCGGACGAAACCGGCAATGTCGAGCTGCGCCGGGTGGGAACCCCGCGGGTCTTCGACTTCCGGCCGCGGGAGCATTTCGAGCTGCCGGCGGTGAAGCCCGGGATGGATTTCGAGGCGGCGGCGCGGCTCGCGGGCAGCCGCTTCGTGGTCTTGTCCGGTGCGATGGCCCGGCTGCAGCGTGCGCTGGCGCAGTTCATGCTCGACACCCATGTCGAGAGAAACGGGCTGACCGAGACCTGGACCCCGGTGCTGGTCAAGCAGGAGGCGATGCTCGGCACCGGGCAATTGCCGAAATTCGCCGAGGACAGCTACGAGACCACCAATGGCTGGTGGCTGATCCCGACCGCCGAGGTGACGCTGACCAATCTCGTGGCCGGTGCCATCCTGTCGGACGGCGACCTGCCCCGGCGCTACGTGGCGCATACCCAGTGCTTCCGGTCCGAGGCGGGCTCGACCGGCAAGGACACGGCCGGCATGCTGCGCCAGCACCAGTTCGAGAAGGTGGAGATGGTGTCGATTACCCGGCCGGAGGAGGGCCGGGCCGAACTCGACCGGATGACCGGCTGCGCGGAGGGTATCCTCGAGGCGCTGGGCCTGCCGTATCGGACCATCGTGCTCTGCGCGGGCGACATGGGCTTCGGCGCGCGCCGGACGCATGACATCGAGGTCTGGCTGCCCGGGCAGGACACCTATCGCGAGATCAGCTCGGTCTCGCTCTGCGGCGATTTCCAGGCGCGGCGGATGAACGCCCGCTTCCGCCCGGGCGAGGGCGAGAAGCCGGAATTCGTCCATACGCTGAACGGCTCGGGCCTCGCGGTCGGGCGTTGCCTGATCGCCGTGCTGGAGAACGGGCAGGAGGCGGACGGGTCGGTGACCCTGCCGCGAGCGCTGCGGCCCTATCTCGGCGGGCGCGAGCGGGTGGATGCCGCCGGCGCGCTCGTCTGAGGTCGGGGCCAGAGCCGAGACCGATCCGGCAGAGCCGGCTTGGCCACTCCAGAGTCTTGATTTGACGCAATATCTCAGCCACCAGACGATTTCGTCTGGTTGGATAGTGCTCCAACCCGGGTCAAGGCGGGGGCGGCGCGCGACCGCGGCGCCTCATACCAACGGCCCATCTCGTTGACTTTCCGACCAAGCGCGCCGAAGGCGCGCGCGGCGCAGGCCCGACAAAGCCGAGGCACCGCCTCGGCCGGGCCGGTCGCTGGAGGGCCGGAGGCCCGGAGGCGATAGGGCGTGGGGAAGCGCCGGACCTCACAGTACGGACGGGGGCGCCCCTGGGTGGCCGCGCTTCGCGGACACCCCCCGCGAGGGGCGTCCGCGGCCGGTCTCGCCGACGGTCGAGACCGGCACCTCCACGGTTGGACCTTGAGGACGGGCCGGGGCTGGTGTCCGGCGGTTGAGGAATTGGCAACCGCCCGGAGCTGTTGGTATGGGCCCCGGGTCAGCGACGGGGTGCTCAAGGGGTGGCGATGGCTTGCCTGACCAGGGTTTCGAAATGCGTTCCGCGGGTTTCGAAGCTGCTGTACTGGTCGAAGCTGGCGCAGGCGGGGGCGAGCAGGATGGTGTCGCCGGGGACGGCCTCGGCCAGCGCGGCGGCGACGGCCCGGTCCATCGCGCCGCTGATCTCGTGCGGTGTGTCGCCGAGGGTCGCGGCGAAATCCATGGCGGCCTCGCCGATCAGGTAGGCCTTGGCGACCCGGCCGAACAGCGGGCGGAGGGCGTCGATGCCGCCCTCCTTCGGGCGGCCGCCGGCGATCCAGCGGATGCGCTCGAAACTCGAAAGCGCCTTTTCGGCGGCGTCGACATTAGTCGCCTTGCTGTCGTTGACGACGCGGATGCCGTTCCAGGTGGCGATCAGCTGGCTGCGGTGCGCGAGGCCGGGGTAGGTCGCGAGCGCCGACTCGATCTGTTTCGGCCCGAGCCCGAGGCCGCGCGCCACCGCGTAGGCGCAGCAGGCGTTCTGGTGGTTGTGCGCGCCGGGCAGGGTGGCCATCGGCCGGAGGTCGATCGCCGCCACCTGCCGCCCGCGGCGCCATTCGGCGAGAAAGCCCTTGCGGGCGAAGACGCTCCATCCCGGGCCGCCGAGCTTGCGGCCCGAGGAGACGGTGATCACCGGGTCGCCGGTCCCCGCCTCCTCGCGCATCACGTTGGCGAGGAAGCGGCCTTCGTTCTCGTCGACGCCGATCACGCTCCGCTCCGGGCCGCCCTGGGTGAAGAGCCGGCGCTTGGCGGCGAAATAGCCGCCCATGCCGCCGTGCCGGTCGAGATGGTCCGGCGAGAGATTGGTGAAGACCGCGATGTCGGGCTGCAACGCGCGGGCGAGGTCGATCTGGTAGGAGGAGAGCTCCAGCACCACCACCATGCCGTCTGTCGCGGGATCGAGGTCCAGCACACCGCGGCCGAAATTGCCGCCGACCTGCGTCGGCCGGCCGGCGGCGGTCATCACATGGGCGATGAGCGCCGTGGTGGTGGACTTGCCGTTGGAGCCGGTGACGCAGACCACCCGCGGGGGGCGCGCGAAGGCGTCCCAGTCGGGGGTGGCGAAGGAGCGGAAGAAGAGGCCGATGTCATTGTCGACCGCGACGCCGGCGTCCCAGGCGGCGGCGATCGCGGGATGCGGCGCGGGATAGAGATGCGGGATGCCGGGGCTGACGATGAGCGCCGCGACGCCGTCCCAGGCGCCGGGCTTCGTCAGGTCGATGAGCCGTACCCCCTCGGCCCCGGCCTTCTCGCGCGCCGCCGCGCCGTCGTCCCAGGCGATGACCTCGGCGCCGCCCGCTTCCAGCGCGGCGACCGAGGGCAGGCCCGAGCGGCCGAGGCCCAGCACCGCGACCCTGTGGCCGGCGTATCCGCGTACCGGGATCATCCGGGCGTCTCCCTATTCTCACGCGCCGGACCTGACAGGGCGGCGCCCGGCCCCCGCGGGGCCGCAAGGAAAAGGGGCGCCGACGGGCGCCCCTTGGAGCTGTGCGCGACCGGCGCGCGGATTACTCCGCGTCGAAGATCGCGACCTCGGCGGGTTCGTCCACCGACAGGGCGGCGGCGGCCTCGTCGCGGCGCTGGGCGATGATCTTCGCGTCGCGCTCGGTGGCGATGCGCTTGATCTGATGGGTCGCACCTCCGGTGCCGGCCGGGATCAGCCGGCCGACGATGACGTTTTCCTTCAACCCGACCAGCTTGTCGCGCTTGCCTTGCGTCGCCGCCTCGGTCAGCACCCGCGTCGTTTCCTGGAAGGAGGCGGCGGAGATGAAGGAGCGGGTCTGCAGGCTCGCCTTGGTGATGCCGAGCAGGATCGGCGCGCCCTTGGCCGGGTCGCGGCCGGCGGCCATCGCCTTCTCGTTCTCCTCGTCGAACTCGATCTTGTCGACCTGCTCGCCCTTGAGAAGCGTCGTGCCGCCGGATTCGGCGATCTCCCACTTCTGCAGCATCTGGCGGACGATCACCTCGATATGCTTGTCGTTGATCTTCACGCCCTGCAGACGATAGACCTCCTGCACCTCCTCGATCAGGTAGTCGGCCAGCGCCTCCACGCCCATGATGGCGAGGATGTCATGGGGGGCGGGATTGCCGTCCATGATGTACTCGCCCTTCTGGATATAGTCGCCTTCCTGCACCGGGATGTGCTTGCCCTTCGGCACCATGTATTCGATCGGCTCGGCGCCCTCTTCGCCCGGAACGATGGTGATCCGGCGCTTGTTCTTGAAGTCCTTGCCGAAATGCACATGGCCGGAGATCTCCGCGATGATCGCGTGATCCTTGGGGCGCCGCGCCTCGAACAGCTCCGCCACCCGCGGCAGACCGCCGGTGATGTCCTTGGTCTTGGCGCCCTCGCGCGGGATACGCGCCAGAACGTCGCCCGGGCGCACGCTCTGTCCGTCCTCGACCGAGAGGATGGCGTCCACCGACATGGCATGGACTTCCGGATTGCCGTTGGCCAGCCGCACGGGTTCGCCGGTCGCCGGATCCATCACGATGATCTCGGGCTTGAGATCATTGCCGCGCGGGGCCGCGCGCCAGTCGGAGACGATCTTCTGGCTGATGCCGGTCGCGTCGTCGGTCTCCTCGCGCACCGAGAAGCCCGCCACGAGATCGACGAACTTCGCGACGCCCGCCTTCTCGGCGATGATCGGCAGGGTGTAGGGATCCCACTCGGTCAGCTTGTCGCCGCGCGAGATCCGGGCGCCCTCCCTGGCCAGCAGCTTCGAGCCGTAGGCGAGCTTGTGCACCGCCCGCTCGACGCCGTTCTCATCGACGATGACCAGCTCCATGTTGCGGGCCATGACGATCTGGTCGCCGTCGGCATTGGTCAGCAGATTGCCGTTGCGGAAGGTGAGCACGCCCTCCTGGCTCGCTTCGAGGAACGACTGGCTGCCGCCCTGGGCGATGCCGCCGATGTGGAAGGTGCGCATCGTCAGCTGGGTGCCGGGCTCGCCGATCGACTGGGCGGCGATGATGCCGACCGCCTCGCCGGGGTTCACCTTGGTGCCGCGGGCGAGGTCGCGCCCGTAGCACTGGGCGCAGATGCCGTCGTCGGCCTCGCAGGTGAGCGGCGAGCGGATCTGCAGCTCGAGCACGCCGGCGCCTTCGATCATGTCGGCGGCGCGCTCGTCGATCAGGTCGTTGCGGCGGAACAGCACGTCGTGCGTCTTCGGGTCGAGCACGTCCTCGGCCGCGACGCGGCCGAGGATCCGCTCGCTGAGCGAGGACACAACCTCGCCGTCCGAGATCGCCGCCCGCGCGGTGATCGAGCGGTCGGTCCCGCAATCGTCGACCTTGACGATGCAGTCCTGCGCCACGTCCACCAGACGCCGGGTGAGATACCCCGAGTTCGCCGTCTTCAGCGCGGTGTCGGCCAGACCCTTGCGGGCGCCGTGGGTCGAGTTGAAATATTCAAGAACGGTCAGGCCTTCCTTGAAGTTCGACACGATCGGCGTCTCGATGATCTCGCCGCTCGGCTTGGCCATCAGTCCGCGCATGCCGCCCAGCTGCTTCATCTGGGCGGGCGAGCCGCGGGCGCCGGAATGCGACATCATGTAGACGGAGTTCGGCTCCTGCTCGCGGCCTTCGTCATCGACGCGCATGGCCGAGATCTCGCCCATCATCGCATCGGCGACCACGTCCGAGCATTTGGACCAGGCATCGACCACCTTGTTGTACTTTTCGCCCTGGGTGATCAGGCCGTCCATGTACTGCTGCTCGAATTCCTTGACCTGATCGCGGGTGGTGTTCACCAGATCCCACTTGGTCTCCGGAATGACCATGTCGTCCTTGCCGAAGGAGATGCCGGCCTTGAACGCCTCGGTGAAGCCGAGCGTCATGATCTGGTCGCAGAAGATCACCGATTCCTTCTGGCCGCAGTGGCGATAGACGGTGTCGATGACCTCGCCGACCTCCTTCTTGCGCAGGAGGCGGTTCACGATGTCGAACGGCGTCTTGAAGTTCTTCGGCAGCAGCGCGCCGAGCCGGAGCCGGCCGGGCGTGGTGTCGAAGCGCTTCAGGATGGTGTTGCCGGTTTCGTCGATCTGCTCGATCCGGGCGGTGATCTTGGTGTGCAGGTTGATGAGACCCGCGTGCAGGGCGTGGTCGACCTCCTCGATCGAGGCGAAGACCATGCCTTCGCCCGGCTGCCCCTCGCGGGCGATCGAGAGATAGTAGAGGCCGAGGATCATGTCCTGCGACGGCACGATGATCGGCTTGCCGTTCGCAGGGCTGAGCACGTTGTTCGTGGACATCATCAGGACGCGCGCCTCAAGCTGGGCTTCCAGCGAGAGGGGAACGTGCACGGCCATCTGGTCGCCGTCGAAGTCCGCGTTGAAGGCCGAGCAGACCAGCGGATGCAGCTGGATCGCCTTGCCCTCGATCAGCACCGGCTCGAAGGCCTGGATGCCGAGGCGGTGCAGGGTGGGCGCGCGGTTCAGCAGAACCGGATGCTCGCGGATCACCTCGTCGAGGATGTCCCAGACCTCCGGGCGCTCCTTTTCCACCAGCTTCTTCGCCTGCTTGACGGTGGAGGAGAGGCCCTTGGCGTCGAGGCGCGAGTAGATGAACGGCTTGAAGAGTTCGAGCGCCATCTTCTTCGGCAGGCCGCACTGGTGCAGCTTCAGTTCAGGGCCGGTCACGATGACCGAGCGGCCGGAGAAGTCCACGCGCTTGCCGAGCAGGTTCTGGCGGAACCGGCCCTGCTTGCCCTTGAGCAGATCGGACAGCGACTTCAGCGGACGGTTGCCCGGCCCGGTGACCGGGCGGCCGCGGCGGCCGTTGTCGAACAGCGCGTCCACCGACTCCTGCAGCATCCGCTTCTCGTTGTTGACGATGATCTCGGGCGCGCCGAGATCGATCAGTCGCTTCAACCGGTTGTTGCGGTTGATCACGCGGCGGTACAGGTCGTTCAGGTCGGAGGTGGCGAACCGGCCACCGTCGAGCTGAACCATCGGGCGCAGTTCCGGCGGGATCACCGGCACGGCGTCGAGGACCATGCCCATCGGCGAGTTGCCGGACTGCTGGAACGCCGCCACCACCTTCAGGCGCTTGAGGGCACGAAGCTTCTTCTGCCCCTTGCCGTTGCGGATGACGTCGCGCAGCGACTCGGCCTCGGCGTCGATGTCGAAGTTCTCGATGAGCTTCTGGATCGACTCCGCGCCCATGGCGCCGGTGAAGTACTCGCCGTAGCGGTCGACGAGCTCGCGGTAGAGGTTCTCGTCGACGATCAGCTGCTTGGGAGCCAGCTTGGTGAAGGTGGTCCAGATCTCGTCGAGCCGGTCCAGCTCACGCTGGGCACGGTCGCGCAGCTGCCGCATCTCGCGCTCGCCGCCGTCGCGGACCTTGCGCTTGACGTCGGACTTGGCGCCCTCGTCCTCGAGCTCCTTCATGTCGGCCTCGAGCTTCTGCGCCCGGGCCTCCAGGTCGGCGTCGCGCTGATCCTCGACGGCCTTCTTCTCGACGACCATCTCGGCCTCGAGGGTGGACAGCTCGTTGTGCCGCATCTCGGTGTCGACGCTGGTGATCACGTAGGCCGCGAAGTAGATGATCTTCTCGAGATCCTTCGGGGCCAGGTCCAGCAGGTAGCCCAAACGCGACGGGACGCCCTTGAAGTACCAGATGTGGGTGACCGGAGCGGCCAGCTCGATGTGGCCCATCCGCTCACGGCGCACCTTGGCGCGAGTGACCTCGACGCCGCAGCGCTCGCAGATGATGCCCTTGAAGCGCACGCGCTTGTACTTGCCGCAGTAGCACTCCCAGTCGCGAGTCGGTCCGAAGATCTTCTCGCAGAACAGGCCGTCCTTCTCCGGCTTGAGCGTGCGGTAGTTGATGGTCTCCGGCTTCTTGACCT
>NZ_CALAGI010000082.1 GCF_937891315.1 uncultured Amaricoccus sp.
ACATCCGGCAACCCATGGGAATCCCGCGCGAGTCAGGAGTTCGGGCGGCTGGTATTAGGAGCGGCTTATGGCGCCGCCGGCCCCCAGGTCTCGCCCAAGAGCCCAACTCGAAAAGGATTTAGCGGTTTCAGAAGGTTGTGATTCTGTCCGGTTTCCAGACTGAACGGAGCCACGGATGCCTTGAACTCAAACCGCTCGCCGGGGGTATCGGCGGGCTCCCCCGCGTTGCGCAAGCGACCTGACCGATCGGGAATGGGCGTTGGTCGCGCCCTTCATGCCGCCGCCGCGCCGGCTCGGGCGTCCGCGCACGACCGACCCGCGGGAGGGGATGAACGCGATCCTCCACATCGCGACGACCGGCTGCCAGTGGGTGCGAGCGCCGAAGGACTTGCCCCCTGTTCCACGATGCAAAGGCATTTCTGCGACTGGCGAGACCTTCGGGTCAGACCTAAGCCCTGTCTAATTTGCGGCCGCGAATGTCGGGCCGTGCCGTGGAGGTACGAAGCATGACGAGGTAACAATGCGGATAGCGAGTGGACTGCCCGGGCTCATCCTCGGAATCGGACTGATCGTCGAGAGTTCGGTGACCGCCCTTGCCGCCGAAGCCTCCCGTGCAACGGACTTCGGCCACGGAACCACCGGCGAAGCCGCGCCCGCCGGTGAACAGGCGGAATCTCTTGATGTCGCCGCGCCTGAATCCGACGCCGGTACGCTTCCGCTCGTTTCGGTCGATACCAGTTTCGAGCTGCAATTCGACGACACCTTTTCGACGAGTGAGGCCGACGCGGCTTATCGCAGCCTCTACGCCACGATCGAACCCGAGATCACCGTCAACGCGTCGGAAAACTTCCGGCTCTTTGCCCACATGGTGTTCGAGCCGGTGCTAGACCCGCCGAGCCAGACCACCAGCTACTTTCGCGATGAGGGACTCTACTTCGAGGAGTTGAACGCCCAGGGCACGTTCGGCGCGTTGAACGTGGCGGCCGGCCTCGTCGACCCGGCGTTCGGCATCGCCTCCGACGAGGCGCCGGGGCTGTACGGCGGCGATTTTGCGAGCAGCTACGACTACCTCGGGGCCGCGGGGGTGACCGCCGACTGGACGCTCTCGTCGCGCGACTCGGCCGCCGGCACCGTGGAGCAGGTGATCCAGGCGTCGCTTTTCAACGCCGATCGGACGGCGCTCAGCAAGTCGCTCTTCACCAATCGGGGCCAGACCCGGCTTTCGGACGGCGGAGTCGGCAATACCCAAGGCCCGCGATCCTTTTCGCTCGCCTATACCTACACCACGCTGGACAGTTCGGACGAGATTGCCGGCCCGACGGCGCGGCTCGCGGTTCGGCGGCTCGCCGCCGGGGAGGGTGATGCAAACGACGAGCTCGGCTTGGTCGCCGCCGCCGAAACCGTGTATCCGCTCTCGGATGACCGCGCTGTTGTTCCGATCGCCGAGGTCGCCTATTTCGTCAACGAGGGTGGGGGTTCGGACAATGCGATCAGCACCACGCTGGGCGCCGAGTTCGACCAGGGGCCATGGGCGTTGTCGCTGACCGGCGCGCTGCACGACACACAGGCCTCGGGCACTCCGACCGACTACATGGTGACCGCGAGCGTTGGCCGCGACTTCGATGTGGCGCTGGCGGGTGAGTACCAGGTCAGCCTCGGATACAGCTACGCCCGCGAGGAGGGCATAACCGGCAACACCGTCGGCGTGCTCCTGACCAAGAATTTCAGCTGGCAGCGCTGACCATCGCCGCGCCTGCGCCAGGCAAGCCATGCGGCCCGAAAACCGGCAGTCCGGGTCTCCCTCGAAAGAAAGTCCGCCACATGCGACAGAAATCCGTGTTCCTGGCCCTGGTCTGTGCCCTCTCTGCCACGGGCGCGGCGGACCTCGCGCCGGCGCGCGCGGCGGAAATCCTGGTCGCTCCCGAACAGAACCCGCCGGGCGACATCCCGGACAGCCAGGTTTTCATCACCTATTCCGGCGCCGGGTTCAGTCTGAGGTTCCCGAGGGCTGGGGGCGCGACGACCTTCCCAACGGTGCGCGCTTCACTGACAAATACGGGGCGGTCGAGATCCGGACCGGCGCAACGTCGGAGCCAGCACTGAGTGGCGACGTCGCCACTCTGATGCGGGACATGCCCGCGGCGAAGGTGACCAAGGCCGAGACCGTCAAGATAGCGGCCGGACCGGCGCTGCGCATCAGCTATCTCGCCAATTCGGCGGCCAATTCGGTCACCGGCAAGAAGATCCTGCTGGAAAACCAGCGCTACGTCATCGTGGCGAACGGGCGGATGGCGCTGCTCGACCTCTCTGCCCCGGCCGGCGCTGACAATGTTGACCAGTGGCAGCTGATGTCGAACTCCTTCCGGTGGAAGTGATGGGGGTCCTGGAGGCCGTCGGCCTCTACCGTTTCTTCCACGTCGGCGACGAGGAGACGATCGCGTTGCGCGGAGTGGATCTGGACGTCGCCGCCGGCGAACTCTGCGCGCTCCAGGGGCCTTCGGGCAGTGGCAAGTCGACCCTGATCGCCTGCCTCGCCGGCCTCGACGATCCCGACGGCGGCGCCGTCACACTGATGGGAGAGCGGATCAGCCGCCGGCCGGAGGGGCAGCGCGCCAGGATTCGCGCGCGACATGTGGGACTGATGACGCAGGGCGGCAATCTGTTCGAACATCTCAGTTTCAGGGACAACGTCCAGCTCGCCCTCGCCCTCGCCCTCGCGGCTGGCCGGGGCGACGTACACGAATCCGCGGATCGTGCGCTGGCGGATCTCGATATCGCCGCGCTCGCGGACGCGCTGCCGGCCACGCTGTCGAGCGGGCAGTACGCGCGCGCGGGGGTCGCGGTGGCGCTGGCACCGGCGCCGCCGGTGCTGATCTGCGACGAGCCCACCGCGGAGGTCGACACCGTCAGCGAGGCGTGGATCATCGCGCGCCTGCGGGCCGCTTGCCGCGACGGCGCTGGCGTACTGGTCGCAACGCACAGCGCGGCGATCGCCGCGTCCGCGGATCGGGTAATCCACATCAAGGACGGGCGGATCGCCAATGGCTGAGCCGCTTGTCAAGGCAGCGGCGCTCGCGCGCGTCTACCAGCGAGGCGCCGTGTCGGTCACCGCCCTGGCCCCCGTCTCGTTCCGGATCGAGCGGGGGGACCGGGTCGGCCTGATCGGACCGTCCGGCAGCGGCAAGACCACGCTCCTGAATCTGGTCGCCGGGCTCGACCAGCCGAGCTCCGGCTGGATTGCCTGGCCCGCGCTCGGGGAGAGCGCCGTACCGAGGCCAAGGTCTATCGGCGCGGCGTTCCAGTCGCGCAGCCTGATCCCCACGCTGAGTTGCGGCGAGAATGTCGAGCTGCCACTGGCCCTGCTCGACGAAGCTGCCGACGCCCCGCGACGGGCCCTCGAGGCGCTGGAGGCGTTTGGCGTCGCGGATCTCGCTGACAAGCTGCCCGGCGAGGTCTCCGGCGGTCAGGCGCAGCGCGTGGCGTTGGCCCGCGCTATCATTACTGGTCCCAGTCTACTGCTCGCGGACGAGCCGACCGGGCAACTCGACAGCCTGTCGGGAGCCTCGACACTCGACAGTCTGGGCGACTGGCTGGACCGGACAGGCGCGGCGCTGCTGCTTGCGACACACGATCCGACCGCGTCCGGGCGCATGAAGGCGATCTGGCGTCTCGACCATGGCGTGGTCCAGATCGCCAAGCGGAAGACAAGCTGAGACGGCGTTCGAGGTCAGCGCTTTCGGCGACGCCATGCACGTGATCGGTTCCAGCCTGACCTCGGTCGACCTGTCCGGCCTCACCCGGCTCGAGCTCGGCTTCGCGCTGGTCACCGTCGCCGCCGCCGCCGGCCTGATGCTGGCGTTGAGCTTCGCCGACCGGCGCCGGTCGATGGCGATCCTGTCCGCCCTCGGGGCCGGGCGTGCCCAGGTGGGCGCCTTCGTGTGGAGCGAGGCGGCCCTGGTGCTGGCGGGAGGAGTTGCTTTCGGACTGGCCACCGGCGCGCTGATCGCCGAGATCCTGGTCAAGCTCCTGACCGGGGTGTTCGACCCGCCGCCCGAAGCGCTGGTCATTCCGTGGGCCTATGGCGTCGCGATTGTCCTGGCGGCCACCGGAGCCATCTGTCTGGTCGCGTGGCTGTCGCTCACCGCCTCGATGCGCGGCGTCACCCAGGCAATCCGCGCCGATCAATAAGTGCCATGATCCGCGTCATTTCCATGTCCGAGGAGAAGTACCGTCGAAAGCTCACACAGCGACCTCACGGATTGACCTTCGCCCACTCCCTTGATGCGATCGAGGTGATGACCGCTGGCTGGCGAGCGAAGCGGTTCCAGGCGACGCGGCTGGGCATGATGTTCCCGATTCTCCGGGACCGAACCCGGTTTTCAGGGATCCCTGTCGCCTCTCGGGACGAGCAGATTCGCCAGCCGTCGCGGCGGGTCGGCGCGGCCATGCGCGAAATCGATGATGATCACCTGCGCGGCATCCTCGATGAAGGTGACGAAATGCTACCCGGCGCGGATGAAGCGCGGGTCTTCCGGCAAATCCGGATCAATAGTCGGCGGCAATCCTGCGTCAGGGCCGTGCCCGCCGCGATCTCCTGACAGCGGGCAATCAGGTCTTCCTCATAGGCCGCCGCCTGCCGCGGTCCGAAGGTTTCGTGCGTCCAGATTGCAATCTCGATCAGCGCGGCTTTCTGATCGGCGCCCTGCTGATGATCGCCGAGAGCAGGCAATCGGCACGGGAAATCGTCGCCGAAGCACCCTGAGCCCCTGCCCGACCACCGCCGGGGGGCGCCGCGGCCGCGGCATATCGATGCCTGCCAGGTATCCGAACCGGTGTCCTGGCCGGGGGCGGGCCCCGACCCGGCGGTCGACGGGATCGTGCGCTGGCGGCGGCGGAACCTGCGCGCCCGGATCGCGGCGCGGTTCGGGGTCGAGTTGCACGAGCGGACGGTTGGCAAGTACCTGGTCGCGCCCGGTTACCGCCGGCTTTTCCTGCGCCCGCCCCGTCTGCGAGCCGGTTTCTTCGAAGTGCACGCCCGCCCCGGAAGGACGCTACTCCATCGCCGGCGCGGGCGCTCCGGCCACGGCCGGTCCCCCGGGCTTGCGGAGGAGGAAGATCAGCGGGACCGACGCCAGCGTCAGCCAGAACATCAGCATGAAGTCATCGACATAGGCGACCATCGCCGCCTGCGCCTGCACCATGGCGTCGAGCTGGGCGATCGCCGTCTCCGAATGCCCGGCCGCGGCGAAATAGGCGTCGAGGTTGGGGTTCTGCGCCGTCAGGCCCGAGACGAGATCGGTCCGCGCCGCGACGAGGTTGTGCGAGAGCTCGACCGAGACGATCGAGATGCCGACCGACGAGCCGATGTTGCGCACGAGGCTGAACAGCGACGCCGCCTCGGCCCGGAACCGCGGCGCGAGCGTCGCGAAGGCGAGCGTCGAGAGCGGCACGAAGACGAGGCCGAGGCCGAGTCCCTGGACGACGCCGGAGACGACGAGCGGGCGCCAGTCCATCTGCGGCGAGAAGGCCGCCATCTGCCAGAGCGACAGCGCGGTCAGCGACAGCCCCGTGAAGATGAGGATGCGGGCGTCCACCCTGCCGACGAGGCGGCCGACGACGATCATCGAGATCATCGTCCCGACGCCGCGCGGCGCCAGCACCATGCCGGTGGTGATCACCGGATAGCCGTAGAGGTTCTGCAACATCGGCGGCAGCAGCGCGAGCCCGGCGAGGAGGATCATCCCGACCATGAAGATCATCACCAGCGCCGTGACGAAGTTCGGGTCGCGGAACATCGCCGGCTCCATGAACGGATGCTCGCGGCCGGAGGTGATGTGCAGCAGGAAGGCCCAGGCGCCGGAGACGAGGAGCCCGAGGTAGATCCAGGTCTCCGCCGAGGAGAACCAATCGACCTGCTCGCCGCGATCGAGCATCAGCTGCAGCGCGCCGACCGCGATCGAGAGCATGGCGAAGCCGAAGACGTCGAAGCCGCGCTGGCGCCGGGGCGACTCCGGCAGGAAGGCCATCAGCCCGGCGAGGGCGAGGATGCCGACGGGCAGGTTGACGAAGAAGACGTAGCGCCAGCCGAAGGTCTCGGTCAGCCAGCTGCCGAGAACCGGCCCGATGATCGGGCCGACCATGATGCCGGCGCCCCAGATCGCCATTGCCTGGCCGTGCTCCTCGCGGGTGTTGATGTCGAGGAGCACGGTCTGCGAGAGCGGCACCAGCGCGGCGCCGAACAGGCCCTGCAGCACGCGAAAGGCGATCATCTCGGGCAGGCTCGACGCGAGGCCGCAGGCCATCGAGGCGACGACGAACCCGGCCGTCGAGACGATGAAGAGCTGGCGCAGGCCGATACGGTCCGACAGCCAGCCGGTGACCGGCGTCATGATCGCCGCGGCGACGATGTAGGACGTCAGCACCCAGGTGATCTGATCCTGCGCCGCCCCGAGCGAGCCCTGCATGTTCGGCAGCGCGACGTTGGCGATCGTGGTGTCGAGCACCTGCATGACCGTCGCGAGCATGATCGAGACGGTGATCAGCCCCTTGTTCGGGACCGTCACCGCCGGGGCGGCCGGACCGCCCGCCGCGGCGACGGCGGCCATCACTTGTCTCCGGCGACCGCGGTGGCGCCGCCGAGGCCGACGGCCGAAAGCGCGGCGGTGACGAAGCCCGGCAGACCGCGGGCGTGGCCGGTATCGACGGCGACCGACGCGCTCATCCCCGAGCGCAAGGTCGGCACGTCCTGCCCGGCGTCGAGGGCGATGCGCACGGGCACGCGCTGCACGACCTTGACCCAGTTGCCGGTGGCGTTCTGCGCCGGGATGAGCGCGAACTCCGCCCCGGTGCCGGCGCCGATCGAGGCGACCTCGCCCTTCAGCGCCTGCGCGCCGTAGGTGTCGATGCGCACCTCGACCGGCTGGCCCGGCCGCATGTGGGTGAGCTCGGTCTCCTTGTAATTGGCCTCGACCCAGGCCTGTCCGGTGGCGACGAGGCTGACGACCGTGGTCGCCGGCGTGACGTACTGCCCCCGCTGCAGCCGGTCGGTCTGGCTGATGACGCCGTCCGCCGGGGCGGTGACGACGGTGCGCCGCAGATCGATCTCGGCGGCGTGGAGCGTCGCGAGGGCCTTCAGCACCTCCGGGTGGCTGTCGGTGGCGATGGCGGGGTTGCCGGCGAGCGCGGCCTTGGCCGAAAGCACGGCACTGTCGGCCTTGGCCGCGTTGCCCTTGGCGATCTGGATCCGCAGGGCGCTGTCGTCGGCCGCCGACTGGCTGATGACACCGGACGTCCTCAGCGCCTGCTGGCGGTCGTCCTGGGTGACGGCGGTGGCGAGGGTATCGCGGGCGTTCGCCGCCTCGGCCTCTGCCTGCGCGTAGGCGGCCTTGAGCCGCTCGACGTCGAGGCGCGCCGAGGCGAGCCCGGCTTCGGCCTGCTCGACGGCGTTGCGATAGGTGGCGTCGTCGATGGTGAAAAGCACCTGCCCGGCCGTCACCTGCTCGTTCTCGGCGACGGCGACCCGGCCGATCTGGCCGCTGACCTCGGGCATCACCGAAACGCGGTCTTGCTGGACGTAGGCGTCCTCGGTCTCGATATAGCGCCCGCCGGTCGCCCAGACGTAACCGCCGACGACGACGATGGCGAGCGGCAGCGCGGCGATCAGCAGCTTGCGCCGGGTGCGCGAGCGCCGCCGCGCCGGCGGGGCGTCGGCGGCCGGCGACTCGGCGGGGACGAGGCGGGGCGCGACCAGGGCCTCGGCGACCGCCGTGGTCTCGGGGGTGGTCTCGATCTTCTCGGCAGGGTTGCTCATCGGTCAGGCTCCTGCCGCGACGCGGCGATCATCGTCGGCGTCATCGTCGGCGTCGGCGGAAAGGTTGGAGACGACGATCTCGAGGTTCGCCATCAGCGCCTCGCGCGCCGCGGGGTCGAGGCCGGCGAGCGCCTCGGCATAGACCCGCTCGGCGCGGGCCCGCATCGGCTCGAGCAGCGCCCGGGCGCGCTCGGTCGTGTAGAGCCGCCGGGCGCGGCGGTCGTTCGGATCGGGCCGACGCTCGACGAGGCCGGCCGCCTCCATGCGGTCGATGTGCCGGCTCAGCGTCATCGGGTCGATGTCGAGGAGCCCGGCGAGGGCGGCCTGACCCACACCCTCGTTGCGCTTCAGCCGCGCGACGATCTGGAGCTGGGCCGTGGTCATCGGAATGTCGCGGCTCTCCTGCTCGAAGCGCCGGCGGATCAGCCGCGCGGCGTCGAAAAGCAGGTGGCCGAGGGTGGGTGGTTCACTCATAGGCCGGCATATAATAGCCTAGCCTATCATATGCAAGCCTATATTATCCTCCCGCCCCGAAAATGTGAAAAGGCCCGCGAACCGGTCGGGTTCGCAAGGCGACCCTGATCAAGACCCGCGCAACGACCTCGGCCGGCCGTTCTTCGATGGGCTCGCGCCCGGGCGCCCCGCCGCCATGGCCCGCGACCGCGGGCCGCGCTTCCTCGGCCTGAGCGAGGTCTACCCATTCAACGACTGGAACCGGAGCGCCGCCGCCGTCCTCGAGCGTGTCAGACGGCGGACGCCGCCGGCGCCGAGACCGGACCGGCGCCGTCGACCAGATGCGCCGCCTTCTCGCCAGCGGCTACACCGACGCCTGGGCCGATACGAAGAAGGCGCGACAGTCCTGCCGCCAAGGAATGCGTCATGCTCTTCCCGGTAGCGTCGCAGCGCGGCGCGGGTGGTCTCGTGGGGCTTTGGGTGGTTTTCCGCGGACGGCGGCGTACGAGGGGCCGGAGTGGTCGTTCATTCAATCTCAACCTCTCCTTGAATGATGGACCTGCCTATGGAGGGGGGAGAATTCGCATGACCACTACGCCGGCGCTGCCGCGCATCGACAGGATATTCTACGGAACGGACGGTGCTGACCGCTGGATCGGCGACATCCGCAACGAGATCTTCGTTGGCAGCCCGGGCGCCGACACGCTCGACGGCGGCGACGGCTTCGATATCGTCGATTACAGCGCCTCGCCAGCGAGGGTCACCATCGACCGCGCGACCTTCCCGGGGCCCGCCGCCAAGGGCGGACATGCCGCGAAGGACGTGCTTTCCGGCATCGAGGGGGTCATCGGCTCGGCGTACGACGACATCCTGGTCTGGTCGGCGGCCGACTTCCCCGTCTATGTCGACGGCCGGGAGGGCAACGACTTCATCTACGGCGGGACCGGGGCCGACACCCTGCTCGGCGGCGAGGGCAATGATACGCTCTTCGGGGTAGGCTATCCCGGTAACGGCGGCGACCGTCTGTATGGCGGGCCGGGAAACGACCTCATCTGTGCTAGCCGCGATGCCCTTGCCGACGGTGGCGAGGGCGACGACCAGCTTTTCGGCGGACCGTGGAACGAGACGCTCGCCGGCGGAGCCGGGGATGACTTGCTCATGAACTACCAAGGTGAGGATTTCTTCGACGGAGGGGACGGCAACGACACCATTCGGCTCGGACGCGATTCGAGCGTGGTCGAAGCGGGGGACGGAAACGACACGATCGTGAGCTCGACCCCCTGGTCGCACCTCGGCTGGACCACGTACCCCTACGGGGTCGCCTGGATCGCGGCCAAGCGCGCCTCGAGCGACCTGGTGCATGCCGGTGCCGGCAATGACTGGTTCCGGGGCGGCTATGGTGCCGATCGCGCCTACGGCGACGACGGCGACGATTTCCTTGATGGTCGCGACAATGCCGACCTGCTCGACGGCGGATCGGGGCACGACACGATCCTCGGCGGCAATGGCGAGGACACCCTCGTCGGCGGCGACGGCAACGACCGCATCGAGGGCAGCCTCGGCAACGACATCGTCCATGGCGGGTCCGGTCGCGACACCCTTCTCGGTGGGAACGGCTCCGACGAGATCGACGGCGGCGACGGGGCGGACCTCATCCGGGGTGGCTACGGCGCGGACACGATCCTGGGCGGCGCCGGCAACGACACGGTCGACGGCGGTGGCCACGACGACCTGATCCTGCTCGGCGACGGAAACGACCTGGTCACCGGCCTCGATGACCGCGGCCGCGGCAACGACCGTGTCTTCGGCGAGGCGGGGGCCGACACGCTGCATGGCGGACGCGGCGACGACACCCTCGACGGGGGCACGGGCGACGACGTCCTGAATGGCGGCGCCGGCGACGACCGACTCATCGGTGGCGCGGGCGCCGACGTCTTCCAGTTCAGGCTGGCGAGCGGGCGGGACGTGATCGCCGACTTCTCGCTCGCCGACGGCGACCGGCTCGCGGTGACGTTCGCGGCCGCCGGAACGCCCGCCGGAACGCCGGAACTCACGCTCGCGGACGGCGACATACTGGTCGCGTTCGCCGGGGGCCACGGTCTCAGGCTCGAGGGCGACTTCGATGCCGGCGACCTGCGGGCCATCATCGATCAGGGTTTTGTCCTGTTGATCTGACCATCAGTCCGAACGGTCACCGCTTGAGCGGATCCTTCGCTCGGTTCCCGCTTCGGACCCGCCACCCCTGCTCCTCTGATCGGGGTCAATCCCCAACCAGAGGAGCTTGGCTGGCTCCGCGGTCCTGTGATTGGCTGCCGGATGGCGGTGGGAAACCCGACCCACGGCGCCTCGTTCCACTCATGCGAAAAGCACGCGCCATCAAGGCCAGGGATCAAACAGCCGGAGCGGATCAGGACCTGTACTTGATCCAGGTCGTCTTCAAGGCAGTGTATTTCTCCAGAGAGTGCATGGACAGGTCCCGACCGAACCCCGATTGCTTCATCCCGCCGAACGGCGTCTGGGCCGAGAGCGCATCCACGGTGTTCACCGATACGGTTCCGACATGCAGCTTGTCGGCGACCCGGCAGGCCCGGCTCAGATTGTCGGTCCAGACGGACGCCGCCAGCCCGTAGATGGAATCGTTTGCCATCGCGACGGCCTCCGCTTCGGTGTCGAAGGCGATTACCGACAGGACCGGGCCGAAGATCTCATCCCTTGCCAGCGGGTCGTCCTGCCCGACGTCGTCAAAGATCGTCGGCTGCACGAAGCAACCCTTGCCGTCGATACGGATCCGCTTGCCGCCGGCGACCAGATTGGCGGTGATCGTGCCGGCCTCGACGAAGCGCATGATGCCTTCGGTCTGCTTCTCGTCGACGATCGCGCCCATCCTGGAGGCGGGATCGAGTGGATCGCCGGGTTGCGTGGCCTGCGCGCGGGCGATCAGCCTCTCCACCAGCGCGTCCTTGACCGAACGCTCCACATAAAGCCGGGAATTGGCCGAGCATACTTCGCCCTGATTGAAGAAGATGCCGAAGGCGGCCATGTCGGCCGCGGCGTCCAGATCCTCGCAATCGGCGAAGACGATGTTCGGGCTCTTGCCCCCCGTTTCGGGCCAGACCTGCTTCAGGTTTGACTGGCCGGAATATTGCATGAACCGCTTGCCGATCGCCGTCGAGCCGGTGAAGGCAAGGCAGTCCACACCCATGTGCAGGCCCAATGCCTGCCCGGCCGTCGCACCGAAGCCGGGGACGACATTGAACACGCCGTCAGGCACTCCCGCTTCGGCCGCCAGTTCGGCCAGACGCAGCGCCGATAGCGGCGACTGCTCCGCCGGCTTCAGCACCACCGAGTTGCCGGCCGCCAGCGCCGCCGAGGCCTTCCAGGTCGCCATGTCGAGCGGGAAGTTCCAGGGCGTCACCGCGGCGACCACCCCCAGCGGCACGCGGCGCACCAGCGCAAGGTCGCCCGGTCCGGTGGGGGCGACCTCGTCATAGAGCTTGTCGATGCACTCGGCGTACCACTGGAAGAAATGCGCCGATCCGGGCGCGTCGATGGTCGCCGCGTCCGTCACGAGCTTGCCCATGTCGAGGCTGTCGAGCAGGGCCATCTCCTCGAGATTGGCGCGGATCAGCGCGGCCAGCCTCAGCAAGACCGCCTTGCGGTCGCCCGGCGCCATCCGTGACCAGCGCCCGTCCTCGAAAGCCCGCCGCCCGGCCGCGACGGCGCGGTCGACATCCGCCGCGTCGCATTCCGCGACCGCTGCCAGCACCTCTCCGGTGGCCGGGTTGATGCTGTCGAAGGTCCGGCCCGACACGGCATCGACGAACTTGCCATCGACAAAGGCCTGCCCTCGGAACGCGATCCGCGCAGCCCGCGCCTTCCAGTCCTTGTGGGTATAGTCCAGCATGGCGTCTCTCGCTCTGTCACTGATCTCCGGGGACGCCGTAGGATGGCGCCTCGCGCGGATCGAGGGCTCGCTGGATGTATGCCTCCAGCTGCGGCTTGTAGATCGTCCAGATCGTGGCAACGGCCTCGATCGGACAGTCTTCCGTCCAGTCGCACCTGAGATCGGCGACCGGCCAGCTGACCTTGTCGACGAGCTTCAGGCCGGCGGAATGCACCGGGCCTGCCTCGCCGCCCGCGGCCAGACCAGCGCGCATCGCGGCGATCAGCCGGTCGCCAAGGTGGCCGGACGAGCCGAGAAACCCATCGACGATGGCTTGCGGAACGCCGGCATCGGCAAGCAGGTTTCCGCCCGAGGCAACGTTCGCACCGCGCGCCTCGCCCCAGATGCCGAGGGCCTTCGGCCCGGAGTGGACCGCCGTCCGCCCGTTGCCGTCGACCGCCAGCACCTGGCGGTATTCGATGAAGCTGCCGCGTTTCCTCACCTCCGCGATCGCCGCCTCGGCGCCCGCCCCCTGCCCCATCATGTCCAGCGCGAGCGGCCCCAGTGTCGGGTCCGTCACGTTCTGCGAAGCAACCGCGCCGACGCCGGCGCGGGCGTAGGAGCAGCGCGCGGCGACCGCCGGCGAGGACGAGGAGATCGCGACGCCGAACATGCCGGTTTCAGCGCAGCGGGCGACCAGCGAGAATGTCATGGCACTTCAGTCCGGGATGACGGCGGTACCGTCGATCTCGACCAGCCACTCGGGCCGCGCCAGTGCCTGGACCACGAGCCCGGTCGAGACCGGATGCACGCCCCGGATGTACTCGCCCATCGTGCGGTAAACCGCCTCGCGATGACGCACGTCGGTGATGTAGACGACGACCTTGACCAGGTGCTCCATCCGGCCGCCGGCTTCCTCGATCAGCTGCCGGATGTTCCGCATGACCTTGTGGGTCTGCTCGACCGGGTCGTGACTGTCGAGATTGACCGCGTCGTCAAGGTTCTGCGGGCACTGCCCGCGCAGCCAGACGATCCGGCCGCCCTGGGTGACAACCGCCTGGCAGAGGTCGTTTTCCAGCTTCTGCTCGGGATAGGTGTCGCGGGTGTTGAACTTGCGAATGCGGGTATGCGCCATTTCGGTCTCCATCGGATGCTGGATCGTCGTGCAGCCTATGCGATTTTGGTCTCGCGCTTGGTGGGCTCGCGGTAGGCGAGATACTTGCGCTGGGTTGCGATCCGATCCGCCACATGCGCCGCGTCGTGCCAGACGCCCCAGATGAAGCTCGACCCCCGCCGCGACTGCCATGGCAGCCCGAGGAAATAGATCCCGGGCTCGACCGAAACGCCGCGCTGATGCCTCGGCCGGCCCTTCTCGTCGAAGGCGTCGACCTTCAGCCAGCCGTAGTCGAGGGAATAGCCCGTCGCCCAGACGACCGAGGAAACTCCGGCATCCGCCAGGCTGAGTTCGAGGATGGGATCGGTCAGGCACTCCGGGTCCGGCCCGATCTCGCGGGCCTCCGGCTCCGCCGCGAGGTCAAGGCCATTGCTGGCGACAAAGGCATCGGCCTCGTCCAGCAGCGACAGATAGTTGGCATCGCCACGCGCGATATTGTCCGCGAGATCGGGTGCGAAGGTCACGACGCCATCCCGGTAGGATTCCGTCCGTCCGACCAGCGTCATCCCCTGCGCGGCGAGCCGCCGGAAGTCGATCGTACGCCCGCCATGCGCGCCGCTCACCGCGATGGTGACATGCTCGGTGCCGGGCCCCGGCGTTTCGGCATCCCATTTGCCGAGAACCCCCAGCCACCAGCAGAAGTCACGCCCGCGATAGGCACGGGGCGGACGATCATGCGGGCCGACCGAAAGATAGACGCGCTTGCCCGCCTGCGCGAGCTCGTCGGCGATCTGCACACCCGAGGATCCGGCACCGACCACGAGCACGGCGCCTTCGGGGAGCTGGCCGGGGTTGCGGTAGGCGTTGGAATGGATCTGGAGGATACCCGCCTCGTCAGGGAGAAGCGCGGGGATGACCGGGCGCTGGAAAGGTCCGGTGGCGACGACGACGTTATTGGCCTCGACCACGCCCTCCGATGTCTCGATCCGGAATCCGGATCGGCCGACGTTGCGCCGCGCTTCCTTCACCTCCACGCCGCAGCGGATGGGGGCGGCGATCATCCCCGCGTAAGCGACGAAATAATCCGCGACCTTCTCCTTGGGGACGAAGGCGTCGGGATCGGCATCGGCGAACTCCATGCCCGGGAACCGATCGTGCCAGGCCGGGCCGTTGGCGACGAGGGAGTCCCATCTCCCCGAGCGCCAGCGCTCGGCAATGCGGTGCTGCTCGAGAATGAGATGCGGCACGCCGCATTTGGTCAGGTGCTCGCTCATGGCCAGCCCGGCCTGGCCGCCGCCGACAACGAGCGTGTCTACTTTTTCGACCGACATTTTCTACGTCCTTCCCTGGCGTCCGGAACTATTCCCGCGGATGCGACCGAGGTCCCGCCGTCTGTCTATCGGAGCCGCGGCGGCGCGAAAATTACAATCTCATGCAGCATTGCTTAGGCTGACCGAAACGCGGCGGCTCCCGTGCCGGCCGTGAGGCTTGAGCGGGCGGTTCCGGGCTGGCATCCTCCCACCCATGCCGCTCCGGTTCACCCTGCGCCAACTCGAGTATTTCGTCGCCGCTGGCAAGGCCGGGAGCATCGCCGCGGCCTCGCAGCGCATCAATGTATCGTCTCCATCCATCTCGACGGCGATCGCCCAACTCGAAGCCCAGTTCGGCATCCAGCTGTTCGTGCGCCAACACGCGCAGGGACTGGCGCTGACGCCGGGTGGGCGCCGCTTCTTCCATGAGGCAAAGCTCCTGCTCGACGCGGCCGAGGCGCTCCACGACCTTGCCGGCGATATCGCCGACCAGGCGCGCGGCCCGATCAACGTCGGCTGCTTCGTCACCCTCGCACCACTGGTGATGACGGCCCTGCGCCGCGACTTCGAGCTTTCCCACCCGGAGGCGCGCGTCGGCCAGGTCGAAGGCAGTCAGGAGGAGCTGCTCGACATGCTGCGCCGGGCCGAGATCGACCTTGCCATAACCTATGACCTCGAGCTGCCGCGGGAGGTGATTTTCGAGCCGCTGGCCAGGCTGCCGCCCTGCGTCATGCTCGCCCCCGGCCATCGCTTCGCCGGCCGCGCCGGCGTCTCGCTGGAGGAACTCGCCGGCGAGCCGATGGTGCTTCTCGACCTGCCGCTCAGCCGGGAATACTTCCTGTCACTGTTTCAGACCGCGGGCCTCAGGCCGCGTATCGCCGAGCGCACCCGCGACCTGGCGGTCCTGCGCAGCTTGGTGGCGAGCGGCTATGGCTACGCGCTGATCAACGTCCGGGCGCGCAACTCGATGGCGTCCGACGGGTCTCCGCTCGAGCTGCTGCGGCTGGAAGGCGACTTCCGCCCGATGACCATCGGCCTCGCGACCATGCGGGCGGATCGTATCACCCGCATCGTCGCGGCCTTCCAGGCGCATTGCCGCGAGCGGATCAGCGCGGCGGGGATTCCGGGCATGGCTGAACTCTAGCGCGGAGTCCGACCCGGCAGAGCCGGCTCGTCCGCTCTAGAGTCTTGATTTAGCGCAATATCTTAGACACCAGACGATTCCGTCTGGTTGGATATTGCTCTAGCCGTGCCCTGGTTCGACACGATGTTGAACGCGATGTCCCCGGCGATGCGCCCGACCCGGAGCGTCGCGCAGGGCAGGTCGCAGTCGCCGCCGCGCGCCCTCGAGCCGAGATTGTCGCAGGACGCGGGCGGCGCCGACCAGAAAGATCCGGTGCCCGAATTCGCCATTGCCCGAGATCTTCGGCTTTTCAGAAGCAATGCGCCGACAATCGATAATTTCGCCGAGGCGCGCGCTCGCCCATAGCACCGGTCTCGGATATGCAGACCGGAGGCTTGGGTGGAAACGCCGGCCCGGGCAACCAGCGACCGCAAGAGTGCTTGAGGAGGGGACGATGGCCCGAGACGCGCGTTACGACATCCTGTTTGAGCCGGTCCCGATCGGTCCGCTCGTCGCGCGCAACCGCTTCTACCAGGTGCCGCACTGTAACGGCGGCGGGTATCGCGACCCGTCGGCGGCGGCGGCGATGCGGGGGGTGAAGGCCGCGGGCGGCTGGGGGGTGATCTTCACCGAGCAGACCGAGATGCACCATACCTCGGAGATCACGCCCTTCATCGAACTCCGGCTGTGGGAGGACCAGGACATCCCGGCGCTCCGGCGGATGTCGGAGGCGATGAAGACGCATGGCGCGCTCGCCGGGATCCAGCTCGCCTATTCGGGGATCAACGGGCCGAACTTCTACACCAAGGAGGTGCCGCTCGCGCCGTCGGCGCTGCCGATCCGCACCTTCACCAACGATCCGGTGCAGGCGCGCGCGATGGACCTGACCGACATCCGAAATCTGCGCCGGTGGTTTGTCAACGCCGCCAGGCGGTCCAGGGTCGCCGGGTTCGACCTGATCTGCCTCTATGGCGCGCACGGGTTCGGGATCTTCCAGCATTTCCTCAGCCGCGCGACCAACCAGCGGACGGACGAATATGGCGGGAGCCTCGAGAACCGGTCCCGGTTCGTGCGCGAGGTGATCGCGGACATCCGGGACGCCGTGGGCGACACCATGGCGATCACGTTGCGCGTGAGCCTCGACGAGACCATCGGGCAACTCGGATTCTCGAACGCCGAGGTGCGCGACTTCATCGCGATGAACGCGGACCTGCCCGACCTCTGGGATCTGGCGCAGGGCACCTGGGAGGACTGCTCGGGACCGTCGCGGTTCAAGGACGAGGCGGCCCAGGAGACGTTGGTCGCCGGGATCCGGGCGCTGACGACGCGGCCGGTGGTCGGCGTCGGCCGCTTCACTTCGCCCGACGTGATGGCCCGCCTCGTGCGCCAGGGGGTTCTCGACTTCATCGGCTGCGCCCGGCCGTCGATCGCCGACCCGTTCCTGCCGAAGAAGGTGGAGGAGGGCAGGATCGAGGACATCCGCGAGTGCATCGGCTGCAACATCTGCATCACCGGCGACATGACGATGAGCATAAGCCGCTGCACGCAGAACCCGACCTTCATGGAGGAGTGGCGCAAGGGCTGGCACCCCGAGACGATGAACCCGAAGGGCGAGAGCCAGAACGTGCTTATCGTCGGCGCCGGGCCGGCCGGGCTCGAGGCGGCGCGGGCCCTCTCCCTCCGTGACTACGACGTCGCCCTGGCCGAGGCGGGCACGAAGCTCGGCGGCCGCGTGGCGCGCGAGCGGCTGTTGCCCGGCCTCTCGGCCTGGGGGCGGGTCGCCGACTACCGCGAGTATCAGCTGTCGCAGCGGCCGAACGTGGAGACCTATTTCGACAGCCGGCTCGGAGCCGACGAGATCCTGGAGTTCGGCTTCGAGAACGTCGCCATCGCCACCGGCGCCCGCTGGCGGGCCGACGGCGTGGCGCGGATGCACGTCGTGCCGATGCCAACCGACGGGAGCCTGCCGGTCTTCACCCCCGACGACGTCATGGAAGGGCGGCTGCCGTCCGGCGAGGTGGTGCTGTTCGACGACGACCACTACTACATGGGCGGCGTGATCGCGGAACTGCTCGCCCGCGAGGGCTGCCGGGTGACACTGGTCACGCCCTCGGCCTACGTCTCCGACTGGACGCTGAACACGCTGGAACAGGGCGCGATCCATCGCCGTCTGGTCGAGACCGGGGTCCGGATCGTGCTCAACACCGGCGTCGCCGCGCTGCGCGCCGACGGCGTCGAGACCGCGTGCAGCTATACCGGCGCCGCCGGCCGCATCGGCTGCGACGCGGTCGTGCTCGTCGCCTCGCGGATCCAGGACGATGCGCTCTACCGGGATCTGGTGGCCCGCCGGTCCGACTGGGCGGACGCCGGCATCCGCTCGGTGAAGGTGATCGGCGACGCCTGCGCCCCCGGCCCGATCGCCTGGGCGACCTACGCCGGGCACCGCTACGCGCGCGAGCTCGACATGCCCGACATCGGCGACGCGCCGCCGTTCCGGCGCGAGGTGACGGCGCTGGCGCCGATAGACGCGTGAGGAACGGGATGACACGGCCAGAAGCGATCCAGGTCACCGGCGTCTCGAAGCGGTTCGGCGACTTCCGCGCGCTCGACGACGTGAGCTTCACCATCCACGAGAACGAGTTCTTCACCCTGCTCGGCCCGTCGGGCTGCGGCAAGACCACCCTGCTCAGGATGATCGCCGGCTTCGAGAGCCCGACCGAGGGCTCGATCGCGCTCTTCGGCAGCCCGATCGACACGCTGCCGCCGCACAAGCGGCGGGTGAACACCGTCTTCCAGAGCTATGCGCTCTTCCCGCACATGACGCTGGCGCAGAACGTGGCCTTCGGGCTGGAGAACCTCGGCTGGGCGAAGGCCAGGCGCGAGGCGCGGGTCGCCCAGATGCTCGAGATGGTGCACATGGCGCCTTTCGCCGGGCGCAAGCCGGCGCAGCTCTCGGGCGGCCAGCGGCAGCGGATCGCGCTCGCCCGCGCCCTCGCCCCCGAGCCGCGGGTGCTGCTGCTCGACGAGCCGCTGTCGGCGCTCGACCTCAAGCTCCGCCAGGCGATGCGCAACGAACTGCGCACGCTGCAGCGCGAGACCGGCATCACCTTCGTGTTCGTGACCCACGACCAGGAGGAGGCGCTCGACATGTCCGACCGCGTCGCCGTCATGGGCGAGGGGCGCGTCCAGCAGCTCGGAAGCCCGGGCGAGATCTACGAGGAGCCCGTCAACCGCTTCGTCGCCGACTTCATCGGCGAGACCAACTTCCTCCCCGGCGAGGTGATCGAGACAACGGGCGAGCGTGCCCGCGTGCGCACGCCGTTCGGGCCGGAGATCGTGGCGGCGCAGACCGGCGTGACCGCGCCCGGCCCCGCCACCCTGTCGATCCGCCCGGAGAAGATCGGGCTGGGGGACGAGGCGACCGGCACCGTGCTGACCGGCACCGTGGTCTCGCGCAACTACATGGGCGGCTATACCCACTACACGATCGACGCCGGCGGCGTGGCGCTGCGGGTCTCGCGCCGCAACGCCGTCTCGCATTCCGAGGAGGGGTTCACCGTCGGCCGCGAGGTCCGGGTCGGCTTTGAGCCCGGTAGCGTGCGGGTGCTCGGGCAATGAGGGGCTTCCGCTTCTGGGGTCTGGTTCCCGCCTGGGCGTTGATGCTCGGGACGCTGATCCTGCCGGTCGGCATCGTGATCCTGGTCAGCTTCGCCCACCGCGGCGCCTACGGCGGCTTCGAATGGGGCTTCTCCACCGACAGCTACCGCGAGATCCTGTTCACCGAAGGGTGGGACGACGAGTTCGAGTTCGACCCGAAGTACCTGGTGATCGTCGGCCGGACACTGCTCTACGCCGCCCTGACCACGCTGATCTGCATCGTCATCGCGCTGCCCGTCGCCTACGTGATCGCCAACCAGAAGCCGCGGATGAAGGCGTTGCTGATCTACCTCGTCACCTTGCCCTTCTGGGTGTCGATGATCGTGCGGGTCTACGCCTGGCTGATCATCCTCGGCACCGACGGGCTGCTCGGGCGTATCTGGCGGGCGCTGGGCGGCGACGGCGGGCTGCTGTTCACCCCGGGCGCGACCCTGGTCGGCATGGTCTACAGCTACATGCCGCTGATGATCCTGCCGGTCTTCGCTGCCATCGAGAAGCTCGACCCGGCGCTGATGGAGGCCGGCGCCGACCTCTACGGCAGCCGATGGACCACCGCCCGCCGGGTGATCCTGCCGCTGACCTGGCCCGGCCTCGCCGCCGGCGCCATCCTGGTCTTCGTCCCCGCCATCGGCACCGTGCTCGAGCCGACCCTGCTCGGCGGCGGCAAGCAGATGGTCATGGGCACGCTGATCCAGACCCAGTTCGGCGGCGGGCGCAACTGGCCGTTCGGAGCCGCCGTCGCGCTGGTGCTGATGGCGATGGTGATGGTCGTGCTGATCGTCAACGCGCGCCGCGCCGGCCGCCTCGACGAGGCGCTGGCATGAGGCCGGCCCACGACATCCGCCACTACCCGGGCGCGCGGCTGATCACCGCCGTCTTCTTCCTCTGGCTCTACGTGCCGATCGCAGTGGTCATCGCCTACTCGTTCAACGAGAACCGGCTGGTCGGGGTCTGGAGCGGATTCTCGACCAGGTGGTACGCCTCGGCGCTGGCCAACCGCGCGCTGCGCGACGCGGTGCGGACATCGCTGACCGTCGCGGTCGTCTCGACGGTGCTCGCGACGCTGATCGCGCTGACCGCCGCCATGGTGCTGATGCGCTCGAAGGGGCTGCGGCACCGCCGGCTGTCGGAGACCGTCATCAACCTGCCGCTGCTCCTGCCCGAGATCGTGGTGGCGGTGGCCGTGCTGATCCTGTTCTCGCGGATCGGGCTGACCAACGGCACGCTGCGGCTGGTGCTCGCCCACACCACCTTCTGCACTCCCTTCGCCTTCCTGCCGATCCGGGCGCGGCTGCAGGGCATGAGCACCGACTACGAGGAGGCGGCGCAGGACCTCTATGCCCACCCGTTCACCGCCTTCCGGCGCGTGACGCTGCCGCTGATCGCGCCGGGGGTCTTCGCCGGCGCCATGCTCGCGTTCGTCATGTCCATGGACGACTATATCACCTCGACCATGCTGGCCACCGGCGGCACCACCACGCTGCCGGTCTACATCTTCGGCCTGATCAAGCAGGGGACGACACCCGAGCTCAACGCCGTCTCGACCCTTCTCATCCTCGCCTCGCTGCTCATCGCCGGCGTCGCCCTCGGCCTCGCAGCCTGGGCGATGCGCCGGGAATGAGCGGCGCGGCCCAATACCCGACCAACAAGAGGGACCCATGAAGCACATCACCTCCGGCGCGATCCTCGCTCTGGTCCTGGCCGGCCCCGCGGCCGCCCAGGGCACGCTGAACATCTACGCCTGGGCGGATTCGATCGCGCCCGAGTTGATCGCCAAGTTCGAGGCCGAGACCGGGAGCAAGGTCAATGTCGATGCGTTCAACTCCAACGAGGATGCGCTGACCAAGCTGCAGGCCGGCAACTCCGGCTACGACATCGTCACCCCCTCGCAGCACTTCGTGAAGATCATGGTCGACGAGGGGCTGCTCGAGGACATCGACGCCCACGACATGGCCGCCTTCGCCCAGGTCGACGAGAAATGGCGCAAGCCGTGGTGGGACGAGAGCGGCGACTACTCGATCCCGCTCGCCTTCGGCACCGCCGGCTTCACCGTGAACCGCGACGTGTACCAGGGGCCGGTCGACAGCTGGGCGGTGCTGTTCGAGCCGCCCGCCGAACTGCGGGGCAAGATCGCGATGCTTTCCTATCCGGACGAGGTGGTCGGCGGCGCCGAGCTGCTCATCGGGGTGCCGTTCTGCTCCGACGACAAGGGCGAGATGAAGAAGGTGCTCGACCTGCTGCGGGCGCAGAAACCCTCCGTCGTCGCCTACACCTCCGACAACATCGAGAACCGGATCGGCTCGGGCGAGGTCGGCGCCCATTTCTGGTGGGATGGCAACACGCTCCGCACCCGCCTCGCCGGCGCCAACATCGAGTACGCGATGCCGAAGGAGGGGCTTGTCGGCTGGCTCGACAGCTTCGTGGTGCCGAAGGGCGCGGCGAACGTCGCGGGAGCGAAGGCGTTCATCGACTTCATGTCGACCGAGGAGAACGCGACCATCCAGTACAACTACTATGCCCACTCCTCGCCCGTGAAGCTCGACCCCGTGAAGGCCAGGTTCACGCCGGAGAACGCCCCCGAACTCTTCCCGACCGTGCCCGTCGTCTTCTCGCAGGCCTGCGGCCCGGAGGCCCAGGACCTGGTCACCAAGGTCTGGACCGACCTCCTTCAGTAACTCCCGGGCCGCCTGGTCGAGGATTGCTTCCCCCGATCAAGGGGGAGCAACGGCACTGGCCCTGCGACGCACCCGATCGCACCTTGCGCGCATGCCGGCCAGACAAGGCAGTGGGCAATTTCATCCGGGAAGCGGCGCCCGAGGCGGGCTTTGATCGCAGCGCCCGCGGGCTTCGCAAGGCGCCGGCAGGGGCAGGTCGACTTCGCCGAGTTCAAGGTGGAGTTCGCCGACATGCCGGGCGTCGTGCGCAAGGTCTGTAAGCGGTGTTGTCAGGCCACGGCCTTGAGCGGTGCAGTGGCATAGGTCCAGGGCAACAGGTCGTCGATCTGGCTCTGGGGATGGCCGGCGACGATACGGGCG
>NZ_CALAGI010000083.1 GCF_937891315.1 uncultured Amaricoccus sp.
CGCTCCAACGAGGGCCGCGACTATCTGGGCCTCAAGCTCGACGATCCGAGCTTCAACGCCCCCATCTACGCCAACCTCTTCGACGACGAGGACGGCGATGGCTACTCGCTGATCTGGTCCCGCCCGAGCCGCCGGGCGGACTGACCCACCGAGCAAGGCCCCGGCCGGACAGGCCGGGGCCTTTGTCTTGCCTACGCGCGAATCAGTGGCGCCGTCGAAGACCTAAAAGAGCGGACGACAAGTTTTCGAGCCCCCCTCGCGCCGCCAAGAGCGACTAAAATAGTCGTAGTTCTGGCAAGTAGTTATTGGCCGGTGGGAGGTGGTCATTCATGATCACCGCCCGACAATCACGGGCCGCACGCGCGTTGCTGGGATGGACACAGGAGACGCTCGCTGACGAGGCCCGGACATCGCTGACCGCGCTCAAGCGTCTCGAATCCGAAAGTGGCCTCGAGGTCTATGAGTCGACGCGCGATCTCGTTCGCAGGGCGTTGGAAGCCGCGGGGATCGTCCTGCTCTCAACCGACAAGGGCGAGGGCGTGCTCTTGCTTCACGACCGGAAAGACATGCCCCCGAAGCGTTAGGCGCCCCACCACATCTGGCGTGGCCACAGAATTTCGCGCGATGCTGTTAACGAACCTCCATTGAACGATTATAGTCGCCCCATGGGACAGCAAACGCCGTCATTTCTCGACGAGCCGCCGATCAGCCAAACGCTCACGGCCTATGATCGCGAGCATATGGTTCTTTATCTGCGCCTGCTCGATTCCTCGCGCGATGGCGCCGACTGGCGCGAGGCCGTCCAGATTCTCTTTGGTCTCGATCCGAAGTGTGAGCCGGAACGGTGTCGCCAAATCCATGACACGCATCTCGCCCGCGCCCTGTGGATGAACGAGCACGGCTATCGCGAGCTGATCCGCTCGGCCCAGTGATCGCGGCGATGCCGTTTCGGCACCACCCTTTGTCGGCCACCTGACTTCCGCAAAACAACCCAGTCGGGAATCCTGACTCTCCCACAAGTTCAAGGACTAAGGGAGGATCGCAATGACCCCTGATGCTTCTGGCTGGCGCTCGTCGATACGCTACGCGCATGTCGCCGACATGACCGCCTCCGACGTTGCGTGGGAATGGCTGCGTCGCAACGAATCCTACGACAAGGATTTCCGGGCACTGGCTGACGGCATAGACGATCCACGCGCGCTGACCGAAAAGATCGGACAGCGGTGGGGGTTGCGATTTCCCGGTGGATCCGATGCGAAGCTCGGCCGAGGCGCGGGTGATCTGGCTTCCCCAGGACGATACGAGCGCCATCGTTCTTGGCGCGCAGCCCGATATTCTGTCCACAAGCGCTGACCGGCAACCCACAATCGACACCACGACAAGCGTTGACGCCGACGGCGAAACCTTTCTGGTATTCGATCTGGGCAACGGCCAGCGCGTCGAGCTTGTTTATCCCTCCAAGACACGACCCGCCAAACCGCTCGGCGCCTTCATCCCGCTCAACCTGGAAGGCTTCGGGCGGATTGAATCCGTCGCCCGCCTGCTCGCCGCCCTCCATGGACGCGCAATACCACCCGACACCCGCCTCACGCGGCAGCAACGCGCGCGACTGTGTCGGATGCTACAAGCGTTCGACGGTTATCGCTATGGAGCAACCCAGCAAGAGATCGCGCAAGTCGTACTTCGGATCACTCCCCTCAATCGCGACGACTGGCAGGCATCCTCCGCGCGCCATGCCATCAAATCCCTGCTTCGGGACGCCCGCGCCATGATCGCAGGAGGCTATCGCACGCTGCTTCGCCATCGCCGGCATTCCTAGCCGGTCCTCCTCCGGTTGGCGGTGGGCGAACTTAGGCCCCCCTGAATTCGCCCTGCATCTCGCCGCTCGTGCTTCGCCATCGTGCCCTTCGTTACCCGCCGTTTCCCGGCGGCCCCAACGAACCCACGGAGGCCCGATCCATGCGACCCGAACTCGCCGTTTTGCCGCCGCGCTTCCTGCGCACCAAGGAAGCGGCCGAATTTCTCAGCCTTTCCGCCCGCACCCTCGAAAAACACCGCACCTACGGCACCGGCCCGGCCTACCGGAAGCTCGGCGGCCGCGTCGTCTATTCCGTCGACGATCTCGAAGCCTGGGCCGATCGCGGCGCCGTCACCTCGACCTCCGATCCGCGTGGCAGCGTGCTCCCCGCCAAACGCCAGACGTCCGCGCCGACGGCCCATGCCGGCCGCTACGCACGCTGACCGGGTTCCAGAATGGCGGCGCGACCCCGGTCCCTTTCGGAGCGCGGACAGCTCGATCTGTTTCGAGCGCTCCCCGGCGATTTCGCGCCACGAGACGCGCAGGATCTCATGGCCTATCCGTTTTTCTCCCTCTCCAAATCCCATCGCGTCGCCCCGATCGATTTCGCCGCGGGCAATGTCTCGATCCGGGTCGAGGCCGTACCCGATCACGGCATGGCGACCATATGGGACGCCGACATCCTCATCTGGGCCGCCAGCCAGATCGTCGAAGCCCGTGACGCCGGGCTTCGCACCTCTCGGCTAATGGCAGCCACACCCTACGAAATCCTCATGTTCGTCGGACGCGGCACCAGCTTGCGCGACTATCAGCGCTTGAAGGCGGCGCTCGATCGCCTGCAATCGACCACCGTCTCCACGTCGATCCGTCAGCCTGCCGAAGGCCGACGCCATCGCTTCTCGTGGATCAACGAATGGCAAGAACGGACGGATCGCGACGGAAAACCGGCCGGAATCGAGCTGATCGTACCCGACTGGTTCTATCGAGCGGTCCTCGACGACGCGCTCGTGCTGACGATCGACCGCGCCTATTTCGATCTCACAGGCGGCCTCGATCGCTGGCTCTATCGCCTCGTTCGCAAACATGGCGGTCGCCAGCGCGACGGCTGGCGATTCGACTTCCGCCACCTCCATCAGAAATCCGGCGGCCTGTCGCCGTTCAAACGCTTCGCTTTCGAGCTGCGCGACATCATCCGCCGCCAGCCGCTGCCCGGCTACACCCTGTTCCTCGAAACGGAGATCGGCGGCCGTGTTCTGCTCGCCTTCGAGCCATCTTCGGCCTGTGGACAATCTGTGGATGGCCTCGTGCTATCGGGAACCCGGACTATCGTGCCATCGGGAACCCGAGGCTCGTGCTATCAGGAACCGAAACCGGGTCTAACTCATGGAAGAAAAAGCCGGAATCGCGCCCTTAACTTAGAGTCTAACCAAGAATCTAACTTTGAAGAGCGCGCGCGCGATGTGCAAAAGCTCATCCGCGACACCGCCCAAGACCTCAGTACGGCCGCTAGGAAGAGCGGCGGACCTGTTCCTGAGCCAGCACGAGACTCCTTCGCGCCCGAGCTTCCGCTTCGACCGCAGTCGGGAGGAGCGCGATGATCATTGCGCTCCTCAATCAGAAGGGCGGCGTCGGCAAGACGACGCTGGCGCTCCATTTCGCCGGCGAATGGGCCGGACGCGGTAAGCGCATCACGCTGCTCGACGCCGACCCGCAGGGCTCTGCCCTCGACTGGTCGCAGCAGCGCAGCCGCAGTGATCTTCCGCGTCTGTTCGGCGTCGTCGGGCTGGCGCGCGATACGCTGCACCGTGAAGCGCCCGAGCTGGCGCGCAACGTCGATCATGTCGTCATCGACGGACCGCCGCGCGTCGCCGGACTCATGCGCTCGGCCTTGCTCGCCGCCGACCTTGTGCTGATCCCGGTGCAGCCATCGCCGCTCGACGGCTGGGCATCGGCCGAGATGCTGGCGCTCCTGTCGGAGGCGCGGATCTACCGGCCGGATCTTCGCGCCCGCTTCGTCCTCAATCGCTGCGGCGCGCGCACGGTCATTGCCCGTGAGACCGCCGAGACGCTCGCCGATCACGATCCGCCGGTGCTACGCAATGTCATCGGCCAGCGCGTGATCTACGCCGATGCCGCGCAGTCCGGCCGACTCGCCTTCGAGATCGACGACGATGGTCCCGCCGCGCGCGAGATCGCAGCGCTCGTCACCGAGATCGAGAGGATCGCGCCATGAGCGAGCGATTCGAACGGCGCCGCTTCGCATCGCGCCCGACCAATCCCGACGCATGGATCAAGGCCGCCGAGGTCGAGCCGACACGCATCGCCGATGCGCCGGCCTTCACCGCCCGCCTGACCATCGACATCACGCCCGATCTGCGGGGGCGCATCAAGATCGTCGCGTTCCAGCGCGGCGTCACCGTCGCCGACATGCTGCGCGAGCTGCTCGCACGCGAATTCACGCAAACCCCAGGAGACACACCATGACCGGCATCGCGGCCTCCCGCATGCGCGGCGGCCCGTCGCCGGCCGCGCTCCCACACGACACGCTCACCCATGTCGAACTGACTTGGGTCGAGAAGAAAATCGAGAACTGGATTCGCTTCGGCATGCACGCCCACGAACAGATTCTCGATCGCAGGCGGCGCGTCCTGTCCTTCCGCCCCGGCACTATCTTCGCCTTCGTCCGCTGGGCGTCGAACGACTTCGGCACGATCATCTCGCGCATCGACATCGTGCGCGCCGTATCGCCTCAAGGGTCCCAATCCAACTCAACCTTGAGCGACCGGCGGGGCCACTTAATGCATGAGGGCGCCGCCGGGTGTCCCCGCCGCACGACGTTTAACTGGCAGGCATCAACAAACAATGGACAACGGCGAGTTTGGCGATAGCTTGGTGAAGATGCTGGCGTGGCGGCGAAAACAACTGCCAGAACTTGGCACCCCGCAGGGCGTCGAGTTGATGCGCCGCCTACTGAAACATGCGGGCCGACCGCAACCCATTGGGACGATTTACAGTGCTAGCAAGCTGTCGACACCCACGATGCGCAAGACGGTCAAGGCCTTCGTGCAGCGCGGTTTTGCCCGCATTGAACCCGATCCGGATGACGCCAGGCGCTCGTTACTTCAGGCCACGCCGAAGCTCAGTAGTTTTGCTGTGGAGTACGCTCGAAGGCTGAGCAACCTGCATTGACGAAACGAC
>NZ_CALAGI010000084.1 GCF_937891315.1 uncultured Amaricoccus sp.
TCTGGGGCGAGCCCGGCACCAACGGCCAGCACGCCTTCTACCAGCTGATCCACCAGGGCACCAACGTGATCCCGGCGGAGTTCCTCGTCGCCGCCAATGGCCACGAGCCGGAGTTGCGCGCGCATCATGACCTGTTGCTCGCCAATTGCCTCGCCCAATCCGAGGCGCTGATGAAGGGCCGCGATCTCGAGGCGGCGCTGGCCACGGTCAAGGATCCGGCGCTCGCGCCGCACAAGGTCTTTCCCGGCAACCGGCCCTCGACCACCCTCGTCTATGCGCGGCTCGATCCTGGCACCCTTGGCCGGATCGTCGCGCTCTACGAGCATCGCGTCTTCGTCGAAGGGGTGATCTGGGGCCTGAACAGCTTCGATCAGTGGGGGGTGGAACTCGGCAAGGAACTGGCGACCGCGCTGCTGCCACTGGTCGAGAAGGGTGGCGACACCGCGGGCAAGGACGGCTCGACCGCCGGCCTCCTCGGCGCGCTGGCCGCCCTCAGGCAGTGACGGCCGGGGCGGCTCTGACCGCCTGGAGCACGCGCCCGGGCGTGCCGCCCGGGATCGCGCTCCTCCATGCCGACGCCGCCCTCCTTGTTCTGGACAAGCCGTCCGGCCTGCTCTCGGTCCCGGCGAAGCCGCCGGGATCGGCCGACTGCCTCGAGGCCCGGGTCCGCGCCGCCTTCCCCGAGGCGCTGCTGATCCACCGACTCGACGGCGACACCTCGGGCGTCATGATCTTTGCCCGGACCCGTCTCGCCCAGCGCCATCTCGGCTGGCAGTTCGAGCGGCGACAGGTCCGCAAGGCCTATGTCGCCCGCGTCGAGGGGCGCGTGGCGGGCGAAGAAGGCACGATCGACCTGCCGCTGATCGCGGACTGGCCGAACCGCCCGAAGCAGATGGTGGATTTTGCCCGCGGCAAGCCCGCCGTCACCGATTGGCGCGTCCTCGCCCGCGAACCCGCCGCGACGCGGCTCGGGCTCCGCCCCCATACCGGCCGCAGCCACCAGCTCCGCGTGCATCTGCTGGCGATCGGTCACCCGATCCTCGGCGACGGCTTCTACGCGCCGCCCGCCGCCCTCACCGCCGCCGACCGGTTGCAGCTCCATGCCGAGCGCATCGGCTTTCGCCACCCCGAGGGCGGCGCCTGGGTCGAGTTCCACTGCCCCGCGCCGTTCTGAACGCCTCAGAGCCAGGCCGCCCCGCGCACCCCCGAACTGTCACCATGCTTGTTCGGCACAAGGCGGGTCAGGTACTTGTCGCCGAAGACATGCGCCCGGATCAGGGGCGGCACCGTCTCGTAGAAGCGCGCGATGTTCGACAATCCGCCGCCGAGCACGATCACGTCGGGGTCGAGCACATTGACGATCAATGCCAGCGACCGCCCCAACCGGTCCTCGAACCGCGCCAGCGTCTCCTCCGCCGCCGCGTCGCCGGCGGCGGCCAGCGCCGCGATCTCCGCCGACTTCGGTCCGTCGGCGGCCGGCACGCCGATCCGCCGCGCATGATCGGCCGCGAGGCTCGGCCCCGAGAGCCAGGCCTCGGTATGACCCGCCACCCCGCAGGAGCAGATCGGCCCCGGCCGCTCGTCGTCCCGCGGCGTCGGCAGCGGAATATGCCCCCATTCGCCGCCGATCGCGTTCACCCCCTCGACCAGCCGCCCATGCACCACGATCCCGCCGCCGACGCCGGTGCCGAGGATCACCCCGAACACCACCTGCGCTCCCGCGCCGCCACCATCGACCGCCTCGCTCAGCGCGAAACAGTTGGCATCGTTGGCGATCTTGACCGGCCGCCCCAGCGCCTCGGCCAGATCGCCGCGCAAATCGCGGCCGTGCAACCAGGTCGAGTTGCCCATCGACACATGGCCCGTCGCCCGGTCGACCGACCCCGGCACCCCGATGCCGACCGTCTCGATCCGGCCGCCGGCCGCGACCTCCAGCTGCTCCATCAGCCCGCGTATGGTGGCGATGCCGCCATCATAGTCGAACCGCGGCGTCGGCACCCGCGCCCGCGCCCGCTCCACGCCATCGGGGCCGAGCACGATGCCCTCGATTTTGGTGCCGCCATAGTCCAGGCCGAGCCGCATCGCCATCTCCCGGGGTTTTCAGCAGACTAGGATCACGCCCGCGGTCGCGCAACGGGCCTTTGCCAAGCCGCGCCGCCGATGCTAGACCCGCGCGCGGCGACAAGGGGCCGCGCATGTTCTGGAAGCTGCCGATCCTCGGCAAGATCAGCAAGATCGGCATCGTCCCGCCGCCGCCCGAGCCGGACCGGCATGGCCTCGCCATCGTGCTCATCGTCCGGAACGAGGCGCGCCATATCGGCGAATGGGCCGCCTTCCACGCCCGCGCCGGCGCGCGCGCCTTCTTCGTCTATGACAACGGCTGTACCGACGCGACCCTGCCGATCCTGCGCGAGACGCTCGGGGATCGCCTGACCGTCTTGCCCTGGCGCCAGACCTTTTCCGACGCGCGGATGGGGCGGGAGATCCACAACCAGGTGCTGGCCTACGCCCATGCCGCGAGCAATTTCGGCGGCGCCTTCCGCTGGATGAGCTTCATCGATGTCGACGAGTTCCTGATCCCGAAATCGGCGGACAGCCTGCCCGAGGCGCTGGCTCATCTCGGCGAGCACCGCAACATCTCTCTGCCCTGGCACATGTTCGGCCATTCCGGCCACGAGACGCCACCGGAGGGCGGCGTCCTGCGCAACTACCTTCGCCGCGCGGCCGATCCGATGAGCGATGTTCGCGGCGTCCGCGCCTTCAAGGTCATCGTCGATCCCTGCCATCTGACCGCCCTGCGCGTCCATTCGATGGAGACCGACGGCTCGGACCGGACCTGCGACGACCGGGGCGAGCCCGCGTCCGCGGCGGAGCGCGAGAAGCCGGGCTTCTATTCCGCGGACCATGTTCAGCTGAACCACTATTACGCGCGCTCCAGACAGGAACTGGCAGAAAAGATCGGCCGGGGGCCGAACCTCGTCGCGAAATCGCCGGAATATGCCCGCAAGGTCCGGCGCACGGTCGAGAATATCGAGGCGGCGGAGGTCGAGGACCGCGCCGCGCTGGACTACCTCGCGCGGATCGGCTGGAACTGAGCCCCATGCGAACCGAGCTCATCCTGTCGACCTACGAAAACCCCCGGGCGCTCGGCCTCTGCCTCGCCTCGGTCGCGCGGCAGCGGCTGGCGCCGGAAGGCATCGCCATCGCCGACGACGGCTCCGGCCCCGAGACGTCGGCGGTGATCGCCGCCTTCGCCGCCCGCCACCCGGCGCCGGTGCGCCATGTCTGGCACGAGGATCGCGGCTTCGAGAAAGGCGCGATCCTCAACAAGGCCATCGCCTCGTCGGAGGCGGATCTGCTCGTGTTCATCGACGGCGATGTGCTGATCCACCCGGATTTCGTCGCGCGCCATGTCGAGCTGGCACGGCCCGACCGGTTCTGCACCGGCAGCCTGATCCGTCTGGACGCCGCGGCGACGGCCAGCGTGACGCCTGAACTGGTGGCCTCGGGCGGGGTTTTCGACCGTGGCTGGCTACGCGACAGCCGCGCCATCGACCGGTTCGGCACATGGCTGAAGACCATGCCGTTCCCGAAGCCGGTGATGAACGCGCTCGAAGTCTTCAGCCCGGTGCAAAAGGCGCTCTGCGGCGCCAATGCCTCGGCCTTTCGCGCCGATCTGCTCGCGGTCAACGGCTATGACGAGACGATCAAATACGGCGGCGAGGACAAGGATCTCGGCGTCCGGCTGGGCAACAACGGCGTCCGGGGACGGCATCTGCGCTATACCGCGCCGCTGGTCCATCTCGACCACGCCCGCGGCTACGCGGACCCCGAGCGCATCCGCCGGCACAAGGCGATCATCCGTCAGCGCCGCGCCGACGGAACCACCTGGGTCAAGAGCGGCATCGTGAAACCGGCGGAGGCGGCGTGAGGGCCTGGGTGATCAATCTCGACCGCTCGCCCGACCGCTGGGCCTTCAGCGAAGCGCAGGGCGCGCGGCTGGCGCTCGACCTGACGCGCGTCGCGGCGGTTGACGGGCAGGCCATACCCGACGCGCTGCATGCCGAGCTCTGTCCGCCCGGCCGGCGTGGCGTTCGGATCACCAAGTACGAGCTCGCCTGCTATCTCAGTCATCTCACAGCCTGGGAGGCGCTGGTCGCCACTGGCGCGTCGCATGGCGTGGTCTTCGAGGACGATATTCAGCTGGCCGACGACGCGGCCGACTTTCTCGACGCCACCGGCTGGCTGCCGGCGGGGGCCGATCTCGTCAAGCTGACCGCCAACAAGCGCCGCGCCAAACTGTCGCTCCGCGCCAGCCCGACCCTCAACGGCCGGGCGCTGCGCCGGCTCCACTCGCCGACCATCGACTCCGCGGGCTATGTGATCTCGGCCGCGCACGCGGGCCGCCTGCTCGCGCAGCCCCGGCGGTTCAGCCGACCCGTGGATCGCGCGCTGTTTGACCCCGCCACCGGCGCCTCGGTCTACCAGCTCGATCCCGGGCTCTGCGCGCAGCAGAAATTCACCGACGAGACCTTCCTCAGCGAAGCCGGCAGGGGCAGCACCATCCAGGCCCGGCGCGCCCGCGCCCCGCTCGACATCTCGCCCCGCAAGCTCCGCGACGAGCTGCGCAACCTCTATCGCAAGCAGATCTTCCCGGTGATCCTGCCCCTGCTGCAGATCGGCAGGGCCGAGGAGAACCGCATCCGCTTCAGCACCGTGCCGTTCCGCAAGGAGGCGACCGGTGGCTAGCCGCGGCCTGCTCTATATCGCCGCCGGCGCGGCGCATGTCGCGGCCGCCGCCGCGTCGGCCGCCTCGGCCCGGCGGACCAATCCGGGGCTCGGCATCGCCATCTTCAGCGACCAGCCGGACCCCGGCCCCGTCTTCGACCGGGCCGAGCCGATCGATGGCGCGCATGTCCGCTCCAAGGTCGACTACCTGCCGCGCACGCCCTTCGACCAGACGCTCTATCTCGACAGCGACACCCGCGTGGTGGGGAATCTCGACGACCTCTTCCGCCTGCTCGAGCGGTTCGATCTCGGCGCCGCGCATCGCGTGCGCGATACGGGGCGTACGCTCGCGACCGGCGGGCCGATCCCGGCGGCCTTTCCCGAGCATAACGGCGGTGTCCTGCTCTATCGCGCCAATCCCGCGACGATCGCGTTTCTGGAGACGTGGCGCGCCGCCTATCACGCCGGAGGGGTCGAGGCCGACCAGATCTCGTTCCGTGCCACGCTCTGGGCCTCGGACATCCGCGTCGCCGTGCTGCCGCCGCGGTTCAATACCCGGCGCTATACCTGGCTCGACCACTGGCTCTCGTCCCGGCCGCGCCCGGTCATCCTGCATACCAACCGCTTTCATCCCTCGAAGCAGGGCGGCCCGCTCAAGCGTCGGCTTGAGCGGCTGGTCGGCCCCGAAGCGTGGGAGACGTGAGCCCGCTTCTCGAAATCCGGCGCGACCCGACGGGCGGCGCGCGCGGGCTTGGCCTCTGCGCGGTCGTGCATGACGAGATGTTCTTCCTGCCCGAGTTCCTGCGCCACTATCGCGCGCTCGGGGTCGCGCGGTTCATCTTCCTCGACGACGCCTCGACCGACGGCACGGCGGAGTTTCTCGGCGACCAGCCCGATTGCGTGCTGGTCGGCAGTCCCTACCGCTATTTCGACAAGGTGGAGGGCGCGCGCGCGATCTATGCCTGGCGTCAGGCGCTGCTCGACGGCTTCTGCCGCGACCAATGGGCGATCTTCGCCGATGCCGACGAGTTCCTCGCCCTGCCGGCCGGCGTCGGCGTCGCCGACGTGATCGCCCGGCTGACCGCGGCGGGCAGCGACAGCGTCTGGGGGGTGATGGTCGATCTCTATCCCGAGCGGATCACACCCGCCGGACCGTTCCGCGTCGATGGCGACTGGTTCTTCGACGCCCGCCCGCATCTCTATGCCCGGCCGGGCTGGAAGAAACCGATGACGCTCTATCGCGGCTCGCGCGCGCGGCTTCTCGCCGAGCACCGGATTTCCGAACGCAAGGGCGCCCTGCGCGCCGCCGCGCTACGGCTCGGGCTTGGCGGATTTCTCAAGGTGAACAATCTCGCCAAGGCGCCGCTGGTGCGCTGGACCGCCGGCCACCGGTTCGACGGCTCGCACCGTGTCGTCCCGCCGCCGACGGTCGGCGACATCCTCGCCATCATGCATTTCAAGTTCGCGGGCGATCTCGGCCGCAAGGTCGCCTACGCCCTCGATACCAAGGGCTACGAGGGGGGCTCCCGCCAATATCAGCTGATGGGCGAGCTTCTGGCGCGGATGGAGGCGGAAGGCCGGGACTTTCTCGGCCGCGGCTCCCGCCGCCTGACGAGCCCGGCCGACCTCTACGCCGCCGGCGTCGGCCGCTGGAACGCCTGAAAGCAAACGGCCCGGGAATTTCCCGGGCCGCGTCGTCTCCGTTCAGGCGTCTTCCTTCAGCTCGGCGCCGGTCGTCTGGTCGACGACCTTCATCGACAGGCGGACCTTGCCGCGGTCGTCGAAGCCCATCAGCTTGACCTTCACCGCCTGGCCTTCCTGCAGGATGTCCTTCGGATGGCCGATCCGCTCGTTCGACAGCTGGCTGACATGGACCAGCCCGTCGCGCTTGCCGAAGAAGTTCACGAAGGCGCCGAAATCCATGATCTTCACCACCTTGCCGGTGTAGACCTTGCCGACCTCGGGCTCATCGACGATCGCCGAGATCAGCTCGCGGGCCTTCTCGATGGCTTCGGCGTTGGCCGATGCGATCTTGATCGTGCCGTCGTCGTTGATATCGACCTTCGCGCCCGACTCCTCGACGATCGAGCGGATCACCTTGCCGCCCGAGCCGATGACTTCACGGATCTTGTCGACCGCGATCTGCATGGTCTCGATGCGCGGAGCGTGGGCGGAGAATTCCGACCGACCCGCGGTCAGCGCGTTCGCCATCTCGCCGAGGATGTGCATCCGGCCGGTCCTGGCCTGGGCGAGTGCCACCTCCATGATCTCGGGCGTGATGCCCGCGACCTTGATGTCCATCTGCAGCGAGGTGATGCCGTTCGCCGTGCCCGCGACCTTGAAGTCCATGTCGCCGAGGTGATCCTCGTCGCCGAGGATGTCGGTCAGCACGGCGAACTTCTCGCCCTCGAGGATGAGGCCCATCGCCACGCCCGCGACGGGCGCCTTCAGCGGAACGCCGGCGTCCATCATGCTGAGCGAGCCGCCGCAGACCGACGCCATCGAGGAGGAGCCGTTCGACTCGGTGATCTCCGAGACGACGCGCACCGTGTAGGGGAAGTCGGTCGCCGCCGGCAGCACCGCCTGCAGCGCGCGCCAGGCGAGCTTGCCATGGCCGATCTCGCGCCGGCCGGGGCCGGACATGCGGCCGGCCTCGCCAACCGAATACGGCGGGAAGTTGTAATGCAGCAGGAAGTTCGAGCGGCTGTTGCCGTGGAGCGCGTCGATGAACTGCTCGTCGTCACCGGTGCCGAGGGTCGAGACCACCAGCGCCTGGGTCTCGCCCCGGGTGAAGAGCGCGGAGCCATGGGTGCGCGGCAGGATGCCGACTTCCGACACGATCGGCCGGACCGTGGTCAGGTCGCGGCCGTCGATGCGGCGGCCGTGGTCGAGAATATCCCAGCGCACGACGTCCGATTCGAGATTCTTGACACAGGTGGCGAGGTTCGGATCCTGGAGGTCGTCCTCGGACAGAGCCGCCTTGATGGTTTCCTTCGCCGCGGCGATCGCGTCCTGACGGGCGAGCTTGTCGCGGACCTGGAACGCTTCGCGCATCGCGACCTCGCCGGCGGCCTTCACGCGGGCATAGAGGTCGGCATAGTCCGGCGCGGCGAAGGCGAACGGCTCCTTCGCCGCCTCCTCGGCCATGTCGATGATGAGGTCGATCACCGGCTGCATCTGCTCGTGGCCGAACTTCACCGCGCCGAGCATCTCGGCCTCGGAGAGCTCATAGGCCTCGGACTCGACCATCATCACCGCGTCCTTGGTGCCGGCGACGACGAGGTCGAGCCGCTGCTCGGGATTCTCGCGCAGCTTCTCCATGTCGTCGACCGCCGGGTTCAGCACGTAGCTGCCATCGACGAAGCCGACGCGGGCGGCGCCGATCGGGCCGAGGAACGGCGCGCCGGAAAGGGTGAGCGCGGCCGAGGCGGCGATCATGCCGAGGATGTCCGGGTCGTTCTCCATGTCATAGCTGAGCACGGTGACGATGACCTGGGTCTCGTTCTTGAAGCCCTCGACGAACAGCGGGCGGATCGGCCGGTCGATCAGGCGGGAGGTCAGCGTCTCCTTCTCGGAGGGGCGCGCCTCGCGCTTGAAGAAGCCGCCCGGGATCTTGCCGGCGGCGTAGTATTTTTCCTGGTAGTGGACGGTCAGCGGGAAGAAGTCGAAGCCGACCTTCGGCTTTTTCTCGAACACGACGGCGGCCATGACGCTGGTCTCGCCATAGGTGGCGACCACCGTGGCATCGGCCTGCCGGGCAATCTTCCCCGTCTCGAGCGTGAGCGTGTCATGGCCCCACTCGATGGATTTCTTGACGACGTTGAACATGTCTTTTCCTTGCATGACGGCGCCGCCCCTTGGCGGACGCCGCGACCCCGTTGCGAACGGATCAAGCGGCGCTCGGGGTCGGGAGCGCCGCGGTGCGGTCGGACGGTTTTCGGAACGGTTCCGCGCCCCGCCGTGGCGCCAGATGAAAACGAGCGCGCCGGTCAGGCGCGCTCGGGGGTGGGCGGTGTCAGCGACGGATGCCGAGGCGGCCGATCAGCGTCTGATAGCGGGCCTCGTCCTTCTTCTTGACATAGTCGAGCAGCTTGCGGCGCTGGGAGACCATCTTGAGCAGGCCACGCCGGGAATGGTTGTCCTTGGTGTGCTGCTTGAAATGCTCGGTCAGCGTATTGATGCGGCTGGTCAGGATCGCGACCTGGACCTCGGGCGAACCGGTGTCGCCGGCCTTGGGCGCATATTCCTTGATCAGCTTCTCTTTCACGTCGGGCGCGATCGACATCGGGTCATCCTTCTTGCAAGAGCTTGAATACCGCGTCTCGCGTCGGCCGCGGCCGGGATGTCGTCCAGCGGGGTCGGGGGGCGAGGCGGGCCAGCGGGGCATCCCCACCGGCGCGCCGCCTATAGCCGGTTTCTGAGCGAATGGAAAGGGTCGCGCGACGATCAGCCCGCCAGGCAGCCGGGTCACTCAGCGTCGAGGCGGAAGACGCGGAGTGGGTGAAGCTCGCCCGCCTTGTAGGTGCCGATCGCGACCGGCTGGCCGGCGTAGCTCGCCCAGGCCTCGTCGCCATAGTCGACATGGGAGGCGATCACCATGCCGGGATTGCCATTGGCGAGGCGCGCGGCGCCCTCCGCCGTCGCCGGCAATTCGGGCAAGCCGCGAAGGCCGGCGGCGACGGGAAGGAGATGCCCGGCGAGATCCGGCCCCCGTGCGTCGAGGAGATCGAGACCGATGGCGTCCGCCACGTCGAACGGTCCGGACCAGAGCCGGCGGAGCGCCACGACATGGGCGAGGCAGCCGAGCACCCGGCCGAGGTCGCGGCCGATCGAGCGGACATAGCCGCCCTTGCCGCAGTCCATCTCGAAACTGGCGCTGTCCCGGTCCGGCAGGTCGATCAACTCCAGCCGCGAGACATGGAGCGGGCGCGCCACGAGGTCGAGTTCCTCGCCGGCGCGGGCGAGATCGTAGGCGCGCGCGCCCTCGACTTTCACGGCCGAGACCTGTGGGGGAACCTGCAGGATGTCGCCGGTGAAGGCGGGCAGCGCCGCGCGGATCGCGGCTTCGTCCGGGCGTAGCTCGCTCGTGGCCAGCACCCTGCCCTCGGCATCGTCGGTGCTGGTCGCCGCGCCCCAGCGCAGGGTGAAACGATAGGATTTCTCGGCGTCGGTGACGTAGGGAATGGTCTTGGTCGCCTCGCCGAGCGCCACGGCGAGCAGGCCGGTCGCCGCCGGGTCGAGCGTGCCGGAATGTCCGGCCTTTTGCGCGTCGAACGCCCAGCGCGCCTTGGAGACGACCGCCGTCGAGCCGATGCCCGCCGGCTTGTCGATCAGGAGCCAGCCGTGGACCGGCCGGCCGCGTCGCCGTCTTGCCATGATCCCGCGCGCCCCGGAACGTCAGTCGGGGTCGAGGTCGCGCCGGACCGCCGGAGAGTCCAGCAGGTCGCGGGTGCGATCCATCTGGTCGAAGCGGCGATCGGCCTGGAAGGTGAGGTCGGGCGAGAACTTCAGATCGATCTGGCTGGTGACAAGGCGGCGGATTTCGTGCCGGTTGCGGGTCAGCGCCTTGAGCACGCCCTCGGTATTGACGCCGCCGAGCGGCAGGACGAAGGCGGTGGCATGGCGCAGGTCGGGCGAGATCCGGACCTCGGCGACGGTGATCGAGACCGAGCCCAGCTCGGGATCATGCACGTCGCCCCGGGTCAGCACGTCCGACAGGGCGCGGCGGATCACCTCGGCCACGCGCAGCTGGCGCTGGTTCGGCCCGGCGCCGGAGAGGGGTCTTGTCTTTGCCATGCGCGTCACATCCTATCGCGGACCGGTGAAGTCAAGGGCGGCGCGGGAGGCGGCATTGGGGGACGACGCGCGAGGCGACTTGGGGGACCGGGCGGGGGGCGGTGTCGGGATCGCCGTCGTCGGCGTGGCCGGCCGCATGGGACAAATGCTGGCGCGGGCGGTGATCGAGGCGCCGGGCGCGAGGCTGTCGGGCGTGACGGTCCGGCCGGGCCACCCCTGGGTCGGACGCGACCTCGGCGAGGCGATGGGCGGCGCGGCGCTGGGCGTGACGGTCGAAGACGATCCACTGGAGGTATTCGCCCGGTCGCAGGCGGCGCTCGATTTCACCACGCCCGAAGCGACGGTCATTCATTCCGAACTGGCGGCGCAGGCACGGCTGACCCATGTCGTCGGGACCACCGGGCTTGAAGCGACGCATCTCGCCCGGCTGCGCGCCGCGGGCTGGCACGCGGTCGTGGTGCGGGCGGGCAACATGAGCGTCGGCGTCAATCTCCTGACCGAGTTGACGCGACGGGTGGCGGCGACGCTCGGGCCGGAATACGACATCGAGATCATCGAGATGCACCATCGCCACAAGGTCGACGCGCCCTCCGGTACCGCGCTGATGCTGGGCGCGGCGGCGGCGGAGGGGCGCGGCGACGCGCTGACCGAAATGTCCGAGCGCGGGCGCGACGGTATCACCGGCGCGCGGCGGGTGGGCGCGATCGGCTTTGCCAGCCTGCGCGGCGGCGACGTGGTGGGCGAGCATCAGGTGATCCTGGCCGGCCCCGGCGAGCGGCTCACCCTCGGCCATATCGCGACCGACCGGATGCTCTTCGCCCGGGGCGCGGTGCGGGCGGCGCTGTGGGGACAGGGGCGCGAGCCGGGCGAATACGACATGCTCGATGTGCTTGGCCTGCGCGGCGGGTAGGTTCCAGGTTGAATTTCGCACGACCTTGCCGTACACCCGCGAACGGTAGAGTTGCATCTATCGGATTTGCTGCTCGTCGTCTCGCCGGTCAGACTTTCGATCCTGGTTTGACTGTACCGAAGCCGCCGCATGTCGCGCGCGGACGATCTGGAGACGACTGAATGGCAAACGGCACCGTCAAATGGTTCAACGCGACCAAGGGCTTCGGGTTCATCCAGCCCGAGTCGGGCGGCAAGGACGTGTTCCTGCACGTCTCGGCGCTGGAGCGCGCCGGCCTGCGCGGGATCGCCGACGGCCAGAAGGTGACCTACGAGCTTGAGTCCGGCCGCGACGGCCGGACCTCGGCCAGTTCGATCACGCTGGTCGACTGAACCGGCTTCCGTCCGGACCGCGCGCCCCGCGGTCCTGACCCGAACCAAACGAAGCCGGGGGCATCCCCCGGCTCATCCGGCTCGGAAACCTGGCGGTCCTCGCGGACGGCCGGGTTTTTTCGTTTCACGGCCGGCGGAGGAAAAGGCGCGCGAGATGCCGAAGGACACGAACCCCATCGCCCGGGAAGAGGCCGGTTCTCCCGCGCCGGTCTGGCTCGACCGGCGGACGCCGCCACATGTCGTGACGCTGGTCCTGATCGCCGGCCTGTCGGCGCTCAACATGAACATGATCCTGCCGGCGCTGCCCGAGCTTGCCCGGCATTTCGGCGCGGACTATTCCGTGGCGGCGCTCGCGGTCTCGGCCTATCTCGGGCTGACCGGGCTGTTGCAGCTGGGGATCGGGCCGATGTCGGACCGGTTCGGGCGGCGGCCGGTGCTGCTCTGGACCTTCGCCATCTTTCTCGTCGCGACCATCGGCTGCGCGCTGGCGCCGAGCATGGAGATTTTCCTCGCCTTTCGCATGGCGCAGGCCACCGTCGCCTCGGGGATCGTGCTCAGCCGGGTGATCGTGCGGGACACGGTACCGGCGGACGAGGCGGCGAGCCAGATCGGCTATGTCACCATGGGCATGTCGCTGATGCCGATGCTGAGCCCGGTCGTCGGCGGCTATCTCGCCGAGACGCTGGGCTGGGCCTCGGTGATGCTCGCGACCTTCGCCGTCGGTGTCGCGGTCTTCGCCCTCGCCTGGGCCGATCTCGGCGAGACCAACCTCGCGCCATCCGCGAGCCTCGTGGCGCAAATCCGCTCCTATCCCGAGTTGCTGCGCTCGCGACCGTTCTGGGGCTATGCGCTGACCGCGACGCTCGCCTCTGGCGCCTTCTTCGCCTTTCTCGGCGGCGGCCCGTGGGTGGCGACCGAGGTGCTGGGGATGAGCGCCTCGGCCCTGGGCTTCTATTTCGGACTGATCGCGCTCGGCTATCTCGTCGGCAATTTCCTGTCGGGGCGGTTCGCGAGCCGGGTGGGGTTGAATGGCATGATGCTGATGGGCGGCGTCGTCACGACGCTCGCCCTCGTCGCCTTGCTGGGGCAACTGGCGCTCGGCGTCGCGGATCCGGCGCTGTTCTTCGGGACGCTCGGTTTCGTGGGCGTGGGCAACGGCCTTCTCCTGCCGAGCGCGAACGCCGGCATCGTCTCGGCCGAGCCCCGGCTCGCGGGCAGCGCCTCCGGCCTCGCCGGCGCGCTGATGATCGGCGGCGGCGCGGTGCTCGCGGCGCTGGCCGGCGCGATGCTCGGGCCGGAAAGCGGCGCCTGGCCTCTGGTCTGGCTGATGCTCATCTGCTCGGCCCTGGGGCTTGTGACGACGCTTTGGGTCTCGGGCCTCCGGGTCACCGGGTGGCGGGCCTGACGCACGGCGCGACGCGCCAGTTCGGACGGGTCAGCCGGCGGCGGCGGCGAGGATGACCTGCCCGGTCAGCAGGTCGAGATGCGCGCCGCCGCCGTTCTTGAAGAGGGTGATGTCCTCCGGACCGGTGCGCCCGGCGCGACCCGTCACGAGATCGGCGAGGTCGCCGAGCACGTCGGCGCGCTCGATGACGCCCCGGGCGAGCGGATCCTTCAGTTCACCGATATGCGCGAGCGTGGTGTCGAAACTGTCGACGAAAATGCGCGCGCGCAGCAGCGCCTCGTCGTCGGCCTCGCGCATGTCGGCCTTGTAGGCGCCGATCAGGTCGAGATGCTGACCCGGCCGCAGCCAGGCGCCGCGCAGGATCGGGCACGTCGACATGGTGGCGGACGAGACGATGTCGGCCGCCGCCACCGCCGCCGGCAGATCCTCCGCCACCGCGGCGCCATACTCGGCGGCGAGGGCCCGGGCGCGCTCCGGCGAGCGGTTCCAGAGCGTGACCTCGATGCCGGGAAACTCGGCGCGATAGGCCTCGATCAACGAGGCGGCGACCGCGCCGGCGCCAAGGATGAGCAGCCGCCGCGAGTCGGGACGCGCGAGCAGGCGGGCGCCGAGGATCGAATCGGCCGCCGTCTTCCATTTGGTGACGAGCGCGCTGTCGATCACCGCGCGCACCGCGCCCGTCGCGTCGTCGAAGACGACGAGCGCGCCATGCACCGACGGCAGGCCGCGGCCGGCGTTGCCGGCCATCACCGTCACCGACTTCACCCCGACGCCCACGCCGTCGATCCAGGCCGCGCGCGACAGCAGCGTGTCAGGCCCTCGCGACAGGAACTGGTCGGTGATCTTCGCCCGCGGCCCCCGGTGACCGGCGGCCAGCGCGTCGGCGACGACGCGCCAATCGAGGCGATGCTCGACCTCGGTCGCGGTGATATAGGGAATGGCCGGCATCAGGCTCCGACGGCGGCGATGGCGGCCGCCAGCCGGTCGAGGCCCCCGGCCGGCAGTCCGGCGATATTGATCCGGCTGTCACCGACCATGTAGACACCGTGGTCGGCCCGGAGCGCGGCGACCTGCGCCGGCATGGCGCCGAGGCGCGAGAACATGCCCCGGTGCGTCGCCACGAAATCGAACCGGTCGGAATTCGTCGCCCGGCGCAATGCCTCGGCGAGGCCGGAGCGCAGCGTCAGCATGCCCTGGCGCATGGCTTCGAGCTCGGCGATCCAGTCGGCGCGCAGCGCCGGATCGGTCAGGATGATGCCGACGGTCTTGGCGCCATGGTCCGGCGGGAAGGAATAGTTGAGACGGTTCAGCGTCGCGAGATTGCCCCTGGCGAGCGGGGTAACCCCGGCGTCCGCGGTGACGGTGAAAGCGGCGCCGACCCGGTCGCGATAGAGACCGAAATTCTTGGAGCAGCTGGCGGCGAGCAGCAGTTCCGGCACGCGCGCCGCCATGTGGCGAACGCCGGCGACGTCCTCGTCCAGTCCGTCGCCGAAACCCTGATAGGCGAGGTCGATCATCGGCACGAGGCCGCGGTCGAGACAGAGATCGGTCAGCGCCTGCCATTCGGCGAAGGTCGGGTTCGCCCCGGTCGGATTGTGGCAGCAGCCATGCAGCAGCACCACGTCGCCCGCCTTCGCGGCGCCGAGATCCGCGATCATCCCGTCGAAATCGACGCCGCGGGTCGCCGCGTCGAAATAGCGGTAGGTCGTGGACGGAATGCCGAGATACTTCAGGATCGCCGGGTGGTTCGGCCAGGTGGGATCGGAATACCAGACAGTCGCCTCGGGATTGGCGAGCCGCGCCAGTTCCAGGAGCTGACGCACCGCGCCGGTGCCGCCCGGGGTCTGGGCGCCGGAGACGCGCTCGGCCGGAACGGCCGCGCCGAAGATGAGATCGCGCATCGCCTCGACGAAACCGAGATCGCCGAGCAGGCCCACGTAGGATTTCGTGGCCTGTTCCTGCCAGAGCCGCTGTTCGGCGGCCTTGACCGCGCGCATGATCGGCGTGCGGCCCTCGGCGTCCTTGTAGACGCCGACGCCGAGATCGAGCTTGTCGGCGCGCGGATCAGCCGCGTAGAGCCCCATCAGTTCGATGATCTTGTCAGGGGCGGGAGCCGTCAGCGCCTCGAGCATGGCATGTCCTTCGGATAGAACGATCGTTCCAGGGGTGGCGTCAGGCGCCAAACACATCGCGGTCGCGGGTCAGGACCCGGCTGAGCGTCTCGCGCCGGACCGGCTCGAATCCCGCCCTCTGATAAAGCGGCAGGGCACGGGGATGGTCCAGCGAATTGGTGTTCACCGTGACGAGCGTGGTCGAGGCGCGGTCCCAGGCCATGTGCACGGCGGTATTCAGCAGGAAGGCGCCGAGCCCCCGCCCGACCGCCTCGGGCACCAGACCGAAATAGGTGAGGTCGCAGGCGCCCCGCTCGCGACCGTCGAGCAGGAAGAAGCCGTGCGGCCAGCCGGCGCGGACCAGCGTGCAGAGCGTCACGTCCGGATGGTCGAGCAGCGTGGCCAGCTCCACCAGCGGCCGCTCGCGCTGGTCGGTCCATTCGTAATCGCGCCCGACCGCGTCGTAGAGCTGGAGAAAATACCAGACCGGCGGCCGTTCGGCGGCGACCAGCATCGAGACCGGACCGGCTGGCATGTGCGGCCGGGGATGGGTCGGCCGGGCCTGCATCTCGAGATAGGTGACGACGTACTCGACACGCTCGCCGGCCTTACGCAGCATCGGAAAGCCTCATCCGCGTTCGACCTTGAGGTCGGGATAGGCGCCCCATTCGGCCCAGGACCCGTCGTAGAGCGCGTGCGAGCGGCTACCGACGACTTCGAGCGCGAGGCTGAGAATCGCCGCCGAGATGCCAGAGCCACAGGTGGTGATGACGGGTTTCGTCACATCGACGCCGGCGGCTTCGAAGATCGCGCGCAACTCCTCCGCCGGCTTCAGCGTGCCGGAGGGGGTGAGGAGCGTCGCGTAATGCACGTTCACCGCGCCCGGAATATGGCCCGAGCGCAGGCCGGGGCGCGGCTCCGGCTCGTCGCCGCGAAAGCGGGCGGGCGAGCGGGCATCGACGATCCGCGCGTCGCCGAGCTTGGCGCTGGCCGCGACCTGGGTCACGTCGCGCACGAGGCCGGCGTTCCGGCGCGCGGTGAAATGCCGGTCGCGCGGAAAGGGCGCGGCGTCGTCGACCGGGCGGCCCTCGGCGATCCATTTCGGCAGGCCGCCGTCCAGCACGGCGACGTCCTCCTTGCCGAACAGGCGAAACAGCCACCAGACGCGGGCGGCGCTGAACAGGCCGGCGCCGTCGTAGACCACGACGCGGTGGCCGTCGCCAACGCCCATGGCGCGAACGCGGCTGATGAACTTCTCGACCGGCGGCGCCATGTGCGGCAGTTCGGACTGGTCGTCGGAAATGTCCTCGATATCGAAGAAGCGCGCGCCGGGAATATGCGCGACGCGAAATTCCGCCTCGGCGTCGCGCCCGGCGCTGGGCAGATACCAGCTCGCGTCGAGCACGCGCACGTCCGGAGCGCCGAGATGCGCCGCGAGCCATTCGGTGGAGACCAGGAGCTGGGGATCGCTGGTGGTCATGCTGAGGCTCCCGATGCGGCGCGGACGGCATCCTCGAATAGCGGCGAACGCGGCGCGGGGCAAGGGTCGGAGGCCATGGTCGCGCGGCGCCTCAATCGAGCGGGGTGAGCGCCGCCACCTCGGCTTCGGGCAGGCGCGCGGCGATCTCGCGCACCGTCAGGCCGAGCAGCGGGTGCCGCCAGTCCGGCGCGACCTCGGCCAGCGGGACGAGCACGAAGGCGCGCTCGGCGAGCCTGGGATGTGGCAGCACGAGTTCCGGCGGCGGCGACGCGCCCCGTTCGGCCTCGGGCAGCGCCATCCAGCGCGCGGCGGTCTCGCGGTCCGGCAGCACGAGATCGCCGCCGCCGATCAGATCGAGGTCGCAGACCCGGGGCTCCCACCGCCGATGCCTGAAGCGGCCGAGGTCCTTCTCGACATCATGCAGCGTCGCGAGGAGATCGGCGGCGGAGAGGCCGCTCTCGACGGCGGCGGCGCCGTTCACGAAGTCGGGTCCGGCGCCCGGCGGGAAGGCCGGGGCGCGGTACCAGCGGCTCCGCGCCGTCACGGCGACGCCTCGCGCGCCGAGCGCGACGAGCGCCGCCTCGAGCGTCCCGCGCGGCGACCCGAGCGCCGAGGGCAGGTTCGCACCGAGGGCGATCAACCACGTCATGTCGGAAACCTTCCTTTCCATGCCGGTTTCGATAGGGCTTTCGCTGCCGGAATGGCGGGAATATAAGCAGGCGCGGACCGATGGAACGCCCTTTCCCGATCCCATTTTTCAAGGCTGTTCCTAGAGGAGACAATCGGGCAATGTTTTACCGTGACGAGCGGCTCGCGCTTTTCATCGACGGCGCCAACCTGTACGCCGCCGCCCGCGCGCTTGGCTTCGACATCGACTACAAGCTGCTGCGAACTGAGTTCATGAGGCGCGGCAAGTTGCTGCGGGCCTTCTACTATACCGCCCTGCTCGAGAACGAGGAATATTCGCCGATCCGGCCACTGGTCGACTGGCTGAACTACAACGGCTTCGCCATGGTCACGAAGCCGGCCAAGGAATTCACCGATTCGATGGGCCGGCGCAAGGTCAAGGGCAACATGGATATCGACCTCGCCGTCGATGCCATGGAGATGGCGCCGCATGTCGACCATATCGTGCTCTTCTCGGGCGACGGCGATTTCCGGCCTCTGGTGGAATCGCTGCAGCGCCAGGGCGTGCGGGTGTCGGTGGTCTCGACCATCCGCTCCAGCCCGCCGATGATCGCCGACGAGTTGCGCCGGCAATGCGACAATTTCATCGAGCTCGATGAGCTGCGCGAGGTGATCGGTCGCCCGCCGCGTGGCGAGGTCGCGGCCCAGGCCGCGATGGCCGACGAGGAAGACTGAGGGCGACGAACAGGGCGCCGGGCACCGGCGTCCTCCTTCGGAATTTACCTTTTCAGCTTTGCCCCTGTCATCCGGCGGGGGCGCGGGTATAGTGTCGCGATCCTCTGGTTGCCTTGCGAGTATCCATGCCCGACGCGCCCGCCCCCGATGCCGAAGCGCTGACGCTCTATCTCGCCGCGCCGCGCGGCTTCTGCGCTGGCGTCGATCGCGCCATCAAGATCGTCGAGATGGCGCTGCAGAAATGGGGCGCGCCGGTCTATGTCCGGCACGAGATCGTGCATAACAAGTTCGTGGTCGATGGCCTGCGCGACAAGGGCGCGGTCTTCGTCGAGGAATTGGCCGACTGTCCGCCGGACCGGCCCGTGGTGTTTTCCGCCCATGGCGTGCCGAAATCGGTGCCGTCCGAGGCCGCGGCCCGGCGGATGCTCTATGTCGATGCCACCTGCCCGCTGGTCAGCAAGGTGCATATCGAGGCCGAGCGGCACCATGAAAACGGCTTGCGCATGGTCATGATCGGCCATCGTGGCCACCCGGAGGTGATCGGCACCATGGGCCAGCTGCCCGCCGGCGAGGTGGTGCTGGTCGAGACCGTCGCCGACGTGGCGACGCTAGCACCGGAAGACGCGGACCGGCTCGCCTTCATCACCCAGACCACGCTCAGCGTCGATGACACCGCCGAGATCGTCGCGGCGCTGCGCGCGCGCTTTCCGAACATCGTCGGGCCGCGCAGGGAGGATATCTGCTACGCCACCACCAACCGGCAGGAGGCGGTCAAGGCGATGGCGCCGCTGATCGACGCGCTTCTGGTGATCGGCGCGCCCAATTCCTCGAACTCGCAGCGGCTGGTCGAGGTCGGGCGCCGCGCCGGCTGCGGCTATGCGCAGCTGGTGCAACGGGCCACCGACATCGACTGGCGCGCGCTGAAGGGGATCGCCGCGGTTGGGATCACCGCCGGCGCCTCGGCGCCGCAAGTGCTGGTGGACGAGGTGATCGACGCCTTCCGGGCGCGTTACGCGGTGACGGAACGGATGGTCGAGACGGCGCGGGAGGATGTGGAGTTCAAGGTGCCCCGCGTCCTGCGCGAGGAGGTCGCTTGAACCGGATCCCGGTTCCGGCGCTGATCCTCGGCTATCTCGGGCTGGCACCGTTCCTCTATGGCGTGGCGCTGCTCTACGCCGCGCCCGGCACCTTGCCAACGCTCGGCTTCGTCTCTTCGGACCCGGACGGCGGCCTGCGCCTGCTGGCGCGGTTCGGCGCGACGATCCTCGCCTTCATGGGCGGATGTCTCTGGGGCTTCGCCTCGTCGCCGCCGCGGGTGCCGACCGTGGCACTCCTCGCCGCGACGGTGCTGCCTCCGCTCTGGGCCGCGCTGGCGATCGACGCCAATCCGGCGCGCACCTGCCTCTGGCTCGCCTTCGGCTATGCGCTGCTGCAGGCGATCGACACGGGCTTCCAGAGGCTGGGTGTCGCGCCGGCCTACTGGCTCGGCCTGCGCCTGCCGCTGACCTCCGGCGTCATCACCTGCCTGCTGATCGGCGCGCTGCATGGCTGAGATCTTCGTCTATACCGACGGCGCCTGTTCGGGCAATCCGGGCCCCGGTGGATGGGGCGCCGTGCTGATCGCGCGCGAGGGCGAGCGGGTGGTGAAGGAGCGGCTGCTCTCGGGCGGCGAGGCACTGACCACCAACAACCGCATGGAGCTGATGGCCGCGATCGCCGCGCTGGAGGCGCTTGCGCGCCCGACCGACCTGACGGTGGTCACCGACAGCAACTATCTGCGCGACGGCGTGACCAAATGGATCCACGGCTGGAAGCGCAACGGCTGGCGGACCTCCGACAAGAAGCCGGTGAAGAACGAGGACCTCTGGCGCCGCCTCGACACCGCCGCCGGACGCCACGGCCTGCGCTGGGACTGGGTCAAGGGCCACGCCGGCCACCCCGAGAACGAGCGCGCCGACGAACTCGCCCGCGCCGGCATGGCGCCCTTCAAGGCCGTCGTGAAATTGCCGACAGGCACCGAAAATCTCGACCCATAGGCAGGTCCAAGGTTGCATCGGCTGAGTCTCTACAACTTTTACGCGGACGGTCGCCCCTATGAATGATCTTCCGGATCGCGGCGCTGAAGGCATGGAACGGGGTGACCTCCACTCAAGGCCCGCGCCGGGCCGGGGCGATCGAGGGGTATCTCGCGGCCCATCTCTCTTCGATGGCGACATGGCCGACCCGCGAGCCGCTGATCTTGTCCGTCCCGCGCATCGCGCTCCTCCCCATCGCCGCGCCGAGGAGGCACCATGTTCCGCGGACCGCGCCGAGACCCCGGCATTTCGGAAACCTTCCGGGCCAGGCAGGGTCCGACCGCGGCCTCCCGGACGAATTCCGCGCCCCGCGTGCGCCTGAACGACCCGAAAGGATTTCACATGTCCCTCGCCGAAGACGCCAAGATCATCGCCATTCCCGCGCTCAAGGCCGAGACCGAGCGGCTGCTGACGGATCTCGGCGTCGCGCCCGAAGCCTATGCGACGGGCGAAATCCCGGCGCGTTCGCCGATCACCGGCGAGACGCTCGGCCATGTCCGGGAAACCGGCGCGGCGGAAGCATCGCGCCGCGTCGATGTCGCGCACGAGGCGTTCCTCGCGTGGCGGACCGTTCCCGCGCCGAAGCGGGGCGAACTGATCCGCCTCCTCGGCGAGGAACTGCGCGCGAACAAGCCGGCGCTCGGGCGGCTCGTCTCGATCGAGGCCGGCAAGATCACCTCCGAGGGCCTCGGCGAGGTGCAGGAGATGATCGACATCTGCGACTTCGCCGTCGG
>NZ_CALAGI010000085.1 GCF_937891315.1 uncultured Amaricoccus sp.
CCCGGCCGAGCAGCAGCGCGCCGCCCGCGCGGAGCGCGACGCCAGCGAGGCCGGCGGCGGCGGCGGCGCGCAGCGTGGCCGGGCCGACGGCGGGCAGATCGACGCGCCAGTCCTGGCCGGGCTTCGGCCCCTTGTAGAGCACGCCCCGGCCGCCGGCGGGATCGGGGCGGAACGCGGCGCCGGTGCGGGCGACGAATTCGAGCATGGCATCGGTGCCCTGGATCGATTCGACGCCGAGACAGAGGCCCTGGGCCACCACCGCCCCCTGCCCGACATCGACGACGCCGAGCGCCGCGACGATGGCGGCGGCGCGGGCCGCGTCGATCCGATCGGCCTCGCTCGGCGCGACGCGGCCAAGGATCCCGGCGGGCGCGAGCAGGTCGGCTAGGATCTCGTGCGGCGCGCGCAAGGTCAGCCCCTCGGCTTCCAGCACCTCGGCGACGAGGCGCAGGGTCCGGTCATCGCCCCCCTTGAGGCCGGAGAGCACCTTCGGCGCCAGCCGCAGCAGCTTCAGGTCGAAGCGCAGGGGATTGAGCTCGGGCCGTCGCATGCCGCCGGCGAGCGTGATCTCCCGGCAGCCGGCGGCCCGCAGTTCGGAGAACAGCCGTCCGGGCTTCTCGAAGATCGCCGGGATGCTCGGATGGCCGTCCAGCCAGTCGAGCGGCACGCCTTCGAAGACGACGACCCGGTAGGGTCGGCCGCGCCGCGCGCAATCCTCGGCGATCAGTCGCGGCAGGATGCCCCGGCCGGCGACGATGGCGAGCACGCCGCCGGGCGCCTCCGACATGGGATCCGTCCCGGGGGGCATGGGGTCAGTCCCGGGGCAGCGTGAAGGAACGCGTCGAATCCGTGGTGAGAAAGCGCACGATCTCCTGCACCAGCGGGTTTCCGGCATGCGCCGCGCCCGCCGCCTCGACCCGCGCCTTCAAGGTGCCTTCGCCTTCGAAGATCTCGGAATAGGCGGCGCGCACCTCGTGGATCGCGACCCGGTCGACGCCCCGTCGCTTCAGTCCGACGAGATTGAGCCCGACGAGATGGCCGCGCTCGCCGGCCACCATGGAATAGGGCACCACGTCGGCGACGACGCCGGTCATGCCGCCGACCATCGCGCCGCGGCCGATGCGCACGAACTGATGCACCCCCGCCATGCCGCCGAGGATGACATTGTCCTCGACCACGCAATGCCCGGCGAGGGTGGCGCAGTTCGACATCACCACCCGGTCGCCGACCTGGCAGTCGTGGCCGATATGGGTATGCATCATGAAGAGCCCATCGTCGCCGATCCGGGTGACCCCGCCGCCGCCGGCGGTGCCCGGGCTCATCGTGGCATATTCGCGGATCCGGTTGCGCGCGCCGATGATGAGCTCGGTCCGCTCGCCCGCGTATTTCAGATCCTGCGGTATGTGGCCGACCGAGGCGAAGGGAAAGATCACCGTGCCCGGCCCGATCCGGGTGACGCCGGCCAGCGCCACGTGGCTCAGCAGCCTCACCTCCTCGGCCAGCGTCACCTCGGCGCCGATCACGCAATAGGGACCGATCTCGCAGCCGGCGCCGATGACCGCGCCGTCCGCGACGATCGCGGTGGGATGGAGCCGGGCCTCGGGATGGATGCTCAAGCTCTAGCCCTTCGGTTCGACGATCATCGCGGTGAAGGTCGCCTCGGCGCAAAGCGTGTCGCCGACGATGCCATCGCCGCGAAACTTCCACACCTTGCCCCGCCCGCGCAGGATCTCGATACGCAGTTCCAGCACGTCCCCGGGCACCACCGGCTGGCGGAACTTCGCTTCCTCGATGCTCATGAAATAGACGAGGAGATCGTGGTCCACGAGGTCAAGCGTCTTGATCACCAGCACCGCCGCCGCCTGGGCCATCGCCTCGACGATCAGCACGCCGGGCATCACCGGGCGCGCCGGGAAATGCCCGTCGAAATGCGGCTCGTTCACCGTGACGTTCTTCAGTCCGACCGCCGACTTGCCGGGCACGATATTCAGCACGCGATCCACCAGCAGCATCGGGTAGCGATGCGGGATCATCCGCTTGATGTCGAGAATATCCGCCTGGGCGAGGGTTTGGTCTATCGCCAGTGCCATCCGCGTCTCCTCACTGGTCGCCTTCCGCCGGAGCCGCCCGTCCCGGCGCCGGCAATGGCGCGGGAACGGTGTCCAGCGTGGCGGGAGGCACTGGTACAGCCGCGGGAGGCTGGGCGTCAATCTCGGCGATCACCGCGCCGGTGATATTGAGGCTGTCGTCGGCGAGAAGCACGCTGCTCTCGTCGAAGATCGCATAGGCGTGGTAGCGCCCGAGCAGCTTCACGAGGATCGGCGCCACCGAGGAATAGAAGGCGCGGCGACGGCGGTCGAGATCCTGGGCGAGCGAGCTCGACCTTGCATCCTGATCCTGCCGGGCCTTGACCACCCGCGCGTCGAAATCGTCGGCCCGGGCGCGGAACTCCTCCGACGACAGCGTCTTGCGCAGCTCGGTCAGCCGTTGCTCCTCGTCCTCGAAGGCGGCGTCGATGGCGCGCGCGTCGCCGCGCAGCGCGTCGCGGGCCGCCTCCTCCTCATCGAGCAGCTTTCGCCCGGTCTCGGAGTCGGTGAGGATGCGCTCCTGGTTCAGGAACAGGAAGGTGCTGGCCGGCTGTTCGGGCGCCCCGCTCGTCGCGGCGGGGGCGTCCGACGCGAAACCGGGGCTCTCGGGGACAAGGCTCCCGGGGGCCGGGCTCTCGGGCGCCGGACGCTGGGCGGGCGGCCCGTCCTGCGCGGGCGCGGCGGTGGCCAGCGCCAGCGCGCCGACCAGCGCGGCGGCGAGCAACCCCGGGCGGCCGGCGGCGGGAGAGCGAACTCCGCCCCTGCCCGTCCGTTCCGGCCTGTTGATCCTGCGCGACATCTTGACCACCGAACGACTCCGTCTGGCCCGGATATCGCGCTAGAACCGGGTCTGGACGGAGAAGCGGAACCGTTCGAGCTCGTCATCGTCCACATATTTGAGGGGAAAGGCGTAGTTGAAGCGCAGCGGCGCGAAGGGCGTGTCGACGAAGAGGCTGGCGCCCGCCGACCAGCGGGTGATCAGCGCGTCGTCCACCGGATTCTGCTGGCTGCCGTCGGTGTCGTCGAGGCCCCAGAGCGACCCGAAGTCCGAGAACAGGCCGCCATAGATGCCGTACTGTTCCGGGACGCCGATCGGGAAGCTCGCATCGAGCCGGAGCACGCCGAAGAAGTTGCCGCCGAGCGCCTCGTTCACCTCGAGATCCTCCTGCGGCGATTTGCACTGGCCGATATCGCACTTGTCGCGCGGGCCGATGCCGTTGCGCGCGAAACCGCGGAAGGAATCGCCGCCGGTGTTGAAGCGGTTGATGATGCGGGTGCCGTCGGCGGAGAAGATCGCCCCGCCCTCGAGCTCGGCCGAGAGCACCAGCGCTTCCTCGAAATAGCTTGTGTAGACGCGCGCGGTGCCCCGGGTCTTGGACAGCCGCACGTCGCCGCCGAGGCCGTCGAACTCCTGGTTGAGGGACAGGATGAAGCCCGCGGTCGGATCGACCACCGAGTTCCGGCGGTCGTAGGCATAGGTGAAGATCAGGCCGGAGGTGATCTGCTTGCCCTGCTCGTTCTCGATGATCTGCGACGTGTCCGGGGCGACGTCGAAAATGTCGTCCTGCGAGATCTTGTAGCGGATGGTCAGTCGCCCGTTCTCGCTGAGCGGAAAGCCGATCCGCGGCTCGAAGCCGATGTTCGAGGTCTGGAACGACTGCTCGTCGAAATTGGTCTCGCGGTAGTAGATGTTGAAGCCGGCGAGCAGGTCGCGATCATAGAGCGCGGGTTCGGAAAAGCCGAACTCGATGTTCTGGTTCTGAGTGCTGGCCGAGACCGAGGCCGAGACCGTCTGGCCGCGGCCGAGGAAGTTGCGTTCGACGATGCTGACCTGGGCGGTCAGGCCCTCGGAACTCGAGAACGCGCCGCCGAGGCTGAGGCTGCCGGTCGGCTGCTCCTCGACCTCGACCGCGACCAGCGCCTGCTGCGGCGATGTGCCCTCGCGCACCTGGACGGTCGCGGTCTTGAAGAAGCCGAGCCCGCGGATGCGATCCTCCGCCTCGCGGACCTCGCGGGCATTGAAGGCGTCGCCTTCGACCACGTGGAACTGGCGCCGGATCACCCGGTCGAGCGTGCGGGTATTGCCCGAGATGTCGATGCGCTCGATGAAGACGCGCTGACCCTCGACGAGCTGGAACTCGATATCGACGGTGTGGGCGGCGGCGTTCTTGGTGACTTTCGGGCGGATCTCGACGAAGGCGTAGCCCTGCTGGCCGGCCTGGTAGGTCATGCGCTCGATCACGCGGTTGACCTGCTTGACGTTGTAGACGCCGCCGCCCTGCACCGGTTCCAGCAGCGGCGCGAACTCCGCCGCGTTGAGGCCGGGCGTGGAGGAGCTGACCGACATCGTACCGAAATTGTAGCGCTGGCCCTCGCTGAGGGTGAATTGCAGGAAGAAGCCGTTGCGCTCGCGCGCGAGCTCGGCGGTGGCGGATTCGACCTGGAAATCCACGAAACCGCGTTCGAGGTAATATTGGCGCAGCTTCTCCTTGTCGACCTCGAGCCGATCCGCGTCGTAATTCACGTTGCCGAACAGGAAGCTCAGCCAGTTGGCCTCGTTGGTGCCGATCACACGGCGGAGGGTGCGGTCGGAAAACACCTGGTTGCCGGTGAAATTGACCCGCTGCACCTCGGTCACGCGGCCCTCGAAGATCTCGAAGACGAGATCGACGCGATTGTCCGACTGCTTGATGATGACCGGATTGACCGAGGCGGCATAGCGCCCGGAGGCGCGATAGGCATCGACGATCGCCTGGGAATCCGCCTCGGCCGCCGCGACGGAATAGGCGAGCCGCGGGCGCAGCTGGATCGCCTGGAGGAGCACGTCGTCCTTGATCGACTTGTTGCCCTCGAAGGCGATCTGGTTGATCGTCGGGTTCTCGACCACGGTGATGACGAGCCGCCCGGCCTCCGGCATCACGTCCACGTCCTGGAAGAGGCCCGAGTCATAGAGACGGCGCACCGCGAGGTTCATCTGCTCGGGCGTCACCGGCGTGCCGGGCTCGATGCCGGCGAAGACGCGGATTGTGTCCGCCTCGATACGCTGGTTGCCGGCGACATCGACGCGGCTGAAGACCGCGGTTCCCTGCGCCTTGGCGGACGGGTCTGGCAAAAGCGTCAGGAAAAGCAGAGCCAAGACCAACACGCGGGGTATGGCCCGCATCCACCGCCGCTGCGCCATGCCGCACTGCCCTTTGCCCGAGGTCGGGCGGTTTGACCCGCCCCTTTTTTCAACTCACCATTCGCATGATGTCGTTGTAGGTAGCAAATACCATCAGCAGCAGGATCAAGCCAAGGCCAATCGACATCGCAAGCTGCATCGCGGCCTGACTGGGCGGACGTCCGCGGACCGCCTCGATCAGGAAGGCGACGAAATGGCCGCCGTCGAGCACCGGGATCGGAAAGAGGTTCAGAAGGCCGATCGCGGTCGAGATCACCCCGATCAGCACGATGAAACTGGTCAGCCCCTGCGAGGCGGTCTCGCCCGAGATCTGGGCGATGCCGATCGGGCCCTGCAGGTTCTCGGTTCCGATCGAGCCGTTCAGGATCGAGCGCATGCCGCGCAGCGACTGGGTGATGACCTCGGTGACGCGGGAGACGCCGTAGGCGGCGGCGGTCCAGGGCGCCGGCGTCTCGAACAGCGGCAGATAGAGCGGCGCGCCGGCGACGCCGATCATCACCCGCCGCTCGAAGCCGCCCTGGCCATTGTCGGTGTCGCGTTCGATCGGCTGGATTTCGAGGCCAATCTCCGCGCCATCGCGCCAGACCCGGAGCGGGATCGGTCGGCCGCCGGAATCCACCACCACCTGGCGCAGCTCGCCGAACGAGGCGAGCGGCTTGCCGTCCGCCTCGAGGATCACGTCGCCGCGCCGGAGCCCGACGGCGCTGGCCGGCGACAGCGGCTCGACCCCGTCGACCAAAGGCGGGAAGGGATAGGGCGCGTCGAGGGTGACCCTGCCGCCGTTCCGCTCGATTTCGAGCGTGAGCGGCCCCGGTTTCGGCAGCGCGCCGGCCAGGCGGTAGAAGCCGTCGAACCTGTCGATCGCCTCGCCATTCACGGTGAGGATCACGTCGCCGACGGCCAGCGGCTGGGCGACGCCCGGCAGGGGCGCGATGGCGCCGATCGTCGGCCGGTTCGACGGGATGCCCTGCCAGAGGGCGAGGCCGGTGAAAACGACGAGGGTCAGCAGGAAATTGGCGAAGGGGCCGGCGAGCACGGTCAGCATGCGCCGCCCGACCGTGGCGCCGTGAAAGCTGCGCGCGCGGTCGGCGGGAGCCAGACGATCGAGCGCCACCTGATCGGCCCGACTGGCGCCGTCGCCGTCGCCGAGAAACCTCACATAGCCGCCGAGCGGCAGCGCCGCGAGCTGCCAGAGCGTGCCCCGCCGGTCGCGCCGGGACCAGACCACCGGTCCGAAGCCGATGGAGAACACCTCGGCCTGGATGCCGCACCAGCGCGCGACGATATAGTGGCCGTATTCGTGCACGGCGACGACGATGCCGAGAACCGCCAGGAAGGGCAGCACGGTGGAAAGAAAACCCCCGAAGAAGGGGATGCCGGCGATCAGGTCCATCATGTCACCTACCGCTGAAGGCCCCGACCCAGACACCCGCCATCCGGCGGGCCGCCGCGTCGAAATCCATCACAGTTCCAAGGTCATAATCAGGCCCAAGGCCGGCGGCGTCCGGACCGAGCTTCTCCAGCACATGCTCCACGAGGACCGCCATGTCAAGAAAGCCGACCGCTCCTAGTAAAAATGCGTCGAGCGCCGCCTCCTTGGCCGCGTTGAAGACCGCGCCGCTAAGGCCGCCCATCGCCATCACCGCGCGCGCCAGGCGCAGCGCGGGGAAGCGCACCGGATCGACGGCGGCGAAGTCGAGCCGGCCGAGCGCCGCGAAATCCAGCCTCTGGACCGGCAGCGGCTCGCGCTCCGGCCAGTTGAGCGCGAAGCCGATCGCGCCGCGCATGTCCGAGGGGCCGAGCTGGGCGATGATCGACCCGTCGCAGAAGCCGACCATGGAATGGACGATGGACTGCGGATGCACCACCACCTCGATCCGCTCCGGCGGCACGTCGAACAGCGCCTGCGCCTCGATCATTTCCAGCGCCTTGTTGAACATGGTGGCGCTGTCGATCGAGATGCGCTCCCCCATGTCCCAGTTCGGATGCGCCCGCGCCTGCGCCGGGGTCACGCTGGCCATGCGGCGGCGGGTCCAGTCGCGAAACGGTCCGCCGGAGGCGGTGAGGATCAGCCGCTCGGCGTCGCGCTCCGCCTCGCCGCGCAGCGCCTGGAAGATCGCGCTGTGCTCGCTGTCGACCGGGATCAGCCGGGTGCCGTGCGCGACGCAGACGCGGCGCAGCAGGGCGCCGGCGCAGACGAGGCTCTCCTTGTTGGCGAGCGCCAGCACGCCGCCATGCGCCGCCGCGCGGAGCGACACGGCGAGGCCGGCCGCGCCGACGATCGCCGACATCGCCCAGTCCACCGGCTCGTCCGCCGCCGCCGCCAGCGCCTCGGCGCCGGCCGTCGCCTCGATCCCGGCGCCTTCCAGCGCGGCGCGCAGCTGGTCCAGACGCGAAGGATCGGCGGTGACGGCGATTTTCGCCCCGAGGTGCCTCGCCTGCTCGGCGAGGAGGGCGACATTGCCGGAGCCGGTGACGGCCACGACCTCATAGGCATCGGCCCCGCCCTGCGCTTCGAGCACCGACACCGTGTTGCGTCCGACCGATCCGGTCGCGCCGAAGATGCTGACCCTGCGCCGCATGGCGAGCAGTGTTATCCCAACGATCCAAGGCCGAAAAGGCCGCAGATCGCCAACAGCCAGACCGCGCCCATCAAACCGTCGAGCCGGTCCATCACCCCGCCGTGGCCGGGGATGAGATGGCTCGCGTCCTTGACCCCGAACCGGCGCTTGACCGCCGATTCGAGCAGGTCGCCGGCCTGCGAGGCGACGCTGGCACCGAGGCTGAGGAGCAGCGCCTCGACCGGGCCGAGCCCCGCCCAGATGCCGAGCGGCAGCCCGACGAGCGCGGCGGCGACGAGCCCGCCAACCGCGCCCGAGCGGGTCTTGCCCGGGCTGACCCGGGCCCAGAGGCGCGGACCGCCCACCATGCGCCCGACGAAATAGGCGCCGACATCCGTGGCGACCACGACGACGACCAGCCACAGCACGACGATCATGCCGCTCGGCTCGAGGTTGCGCAGCGGGATCAGCGCGCACATCGCGCCGCCCATGTAGCCCAGGCCGCCGACCAGCCAGCCGACCCGCCGCCCGCCATAGGCGAAGACCAGCGCGCCCCCCGCGACGAGGCAGGCGAGGCCGGCCGGCAAGCCGAGAAACAGGGTGACGAAGACCGCGCCCGCGCCGCAGATGCCCAGCACGACGAAGGACGGCGCCAGCAGGTCGGCGTCGCCCGTCACCATCCGGTGCAGTTCCCAGAGCATGAGCACGAGGGCGACCGCGACCAGCGCGGCGACCCAGAACCCGCCCATCCAGAGATCGACCAGCGCGATGAGGGCGAGGGCCACGCCCGAGGCGAGACGCAAGCCAAGATCGCCGAAGCGGATCGGCTTCGGCGGCGCGTCCTTCATCCGGCGACGGCGCCGAACCGGCGCTCGCGACGTCCGAAACCGCGCACGGTGGCGGCGAACATCTCGGTGGTGAAATCGGGCCAGCGCGTCTCCACGAAGGCGTATTCCGAGTAGGCGGCCTGCCACGGCAGGAAGCCGGAGACCCGGAACTCGCCCGAGGTGCGCACGATGAGGTCGGGGTCCGGCAGGCCGGCGGTATCGAGATGGGCGCCGACGGTCTCCGGCGTGATGTCCTCGGCGCGGAGACGGCCGTCACGGACCGCCTCGGCGACGCGGCGGGTGGCGCGCACGATCTCGTCGCGGCCGCCGTAGTTGATGGCGACGGTCAGATGCAGCCGGTCATTGCCGGCGGTCTGGCTCTCGAGCCCGGCCATCAGCGCCCGCAGATCCTCCTCCAGCCGCTCGCGCCCGCCGATGAAGCGCACGCGCACGCCCTCGGCCACCAGCCGGGCGCCCTCCTTCTTGATGTAGCGGCGGAACAGGCGCATCAGCCCCATCACCTCGATCACCGGGCGCTTCCAGTTCTCGGTCGAGAAGGCGAAGAGCGTCAGGTGGGTGATGTCAAGCTCGGGGCAGCTCTCGACGATCTCGCGCACACGGTCGGCGCCGCGGCGATGGCCCGCCAGCCGGGGCAGCCCCCTGTTCTCGGCCCAGCGACCATTGCCGTCCATGATGATGGCCACGTGCGACGGTGCCTGCTCACCGCCCGGCCGGTTACTGCTGTACATCGTTACGCCACCTCTGCCCGAACGCCTGCGATACTTGACCCTAGATCAGCTCGTCCTAAATTTGCATTATTTCTTCTTGTTTCGCCTCGAGCGCCGCGTCGATGCGGCCGATCGTGGCGTTGGTCAGCTCCTGGACCTCGTCGGACCAGATCTTGTGATCATCCTCGGCCATGCCGGCGGCCTTGGCGCGCTTCAGCTGGTCCATGCCGTCGCGGCGCACATTGCGCACGGCGATCCGCGCGCTTTCGGCATATTGCCCCGCGACCTTCGCCAGCTCGCGCCGGCGCTCCTCGTTCAGCTCGGGGATCGGCAGGCGCAGGATGGTGCCGTCCATCTGCGGATTGATGCCGAGGCCCGAGTTGCGGATCGCCTTGTCGACGGCGTTGGCAAGGCTCTTGTCCCAGACATTGACCAGTACCATCCGCGGCTCCGGCACGGTGATGGTGCCGAGCTGGTTGATCGGCGTCGGACTGCCGTAGGCCTCGACCGTTACCGGATCGAGCATCGAGGCCGAGGCACGGCCGGTGCGCAGCGAGGCGAATTCCGTGCGCAAGGCGTGCAGCGCGCCATCCATGCGCTTTTCAAGCGCGGCGACATCGATCTCTTCAGCATCCGACATGGCTGCCTCCCTGTCCCGGTCGCGTTATCTCAACCGGGTTCAACAATGGTAAACCGACCCCTGCCCTGCACCACGCCGGCGAGGCCGTTCGGCTCGTCCAGCGAGAAGACCACGATCGGCAGCGCGTTGTCGCGGGCGAGCGCGATCGCCGCCGCGTCCATGACCTTGAGGTTCATCGCCAGTACCTGATCGTAGCTGACGCGGTCGAACCGCCTGGCGTCGGGGTTCTTCTTGGGGTCGCTGTCATAGACGCCATCGACCTGGGTGCCCTTGAAGATCGCCTCGCAGGACATTTCGCTGGCGCGCAGGGTCGCGGCGGTATCGGTGGTGAAATAGGGGTTGCCGGTGCCGGCGGCGAAGATCACCACCCGGCCCTTTTCCAGATGCCGCACGGCGCGGCGGCGGATATAGGGCTCGCAGACCTGGGCCATCGGGATCGCCGATTGCACGCGGGTATAGGTGCCGAGCGACTCCAGCGCCGATTGCATGGCGAGCGCGTTCATGATCGTGGCCAGCATGCCCATGTAGTCGGCGGTCGTGCGCTCCATGCCCTGGGCGCTGCCGTGCAGGCCGCGGAAGATGTTGCCGCCACCGATCACGAGGCAGATCTCGACGCCGAGCTCGTGCAGCGCCTTCACTTCCCCGGCGATGCGCTCGACGGTCGGCGGATGCAGGCCGAACTGACCCGGTCCCATCAGGGCCTCGCCGGAGAGCTTCAGCAGGATCCGATTGTAGGCCGGGCGGGTTTTCGGCGTCGGGATACTCGCCAAACCATCGGTCATGATCCCGCCGCTCCGCTCATAATTCAGGCTCGCGATGGCGGTAAACCGCGATCGCCCCAATGTCAAACTCCGAAGGATCGGAGCGATTCGAAAGCCGCGGACGCGCGCTTTTTGGGCAGGCGCCGGGCCGGGTGAACGCTCGCGAGCCTTGGCGAAACCGAACCGCCGCGGGGGACCGCGGCGTCCCCGCGGCGATTTTCGCCGGATTTTCCGCCGGAACCGTACCGATCGGCGGGCCGGTGTCGTCCCCGCGCCGCCGCGTCGATCAGCGGCCGGCGGTCTTCGCCACCTCGGCGGCGAAATCCTCGACTTCCTTCTCGACGCCCTCGCCGACGGCGAGGCGCGCGAAACCGGTGACTTCGACGCCCGCGTCCTTCGCGGCCTGGGCGACGGTGACATCGGGATTCATCACGAACTTCTGGTTGAGAAGGGTGACCTCCTCGAAGAATTTGTTCATGCGGCCGACGATCATCTTCTCGATCACCGCCTCGGGCTTGCCGCTCTCGCGGGCCTGCTCGGTCAGGACGTTCTTCTCACGCTCGATCAGCGCCGCGTCGAGATCCTTCTCGCTGAGCGAGGCGGGGCTGGTCGCCGCCACATGCATGGCGATCTGCTTGCCGATGCCATTGTCCGCGCCCTTGAGCGCGACGAGCACACCGATCTTGCCGAGACCGTCGGCGACCGCGTTGTGAACATAGGAGGCGACGCTGTCACCCTCGACGGCCACCATGCGGCGGACATGCAGATTCTCGCCGATCGTCGCGATCTTCTCGGTCACCGTCTCCTCGACGGACTTCTCGCCGAGCTTGGCGCCCTTCAGCGCCTCCAGATCGGAGACGCCGGTCGCGACCTCGGCGATCCCCCGGACCGTGGCCTGGAAATCGGAGTTGCGCGCGACGAAATCGGTCTCGGAATTCACCTCGACCGCGACGCCGACGCCGCCCTTCACCGCGACGCCGACCAGACCCTCGGCCGCGGTGCGGCCCGACTTCTTCGCCGCCTTGGCGAGGCCCTTGGTGCGCAGCCAGTCGATGGCGGCTTCCATGTTCCCGTCCGTTTCGGTCAGGGCCTTCTTCGCGTCCATCATCCCCGCGCCGGATACGTCGCGCAGTTCCTTCACCATCGTCGCGGTGATCGCCATCATCGCTCTCCTCAACCGTTCTGCTCTAGTCGTTATGAATTCGCGCGGACCCCGCTTTCGGGTCCGCGACGATTTCGCGACGGATCACGCCTCGGCGGCGTGCTCTTCCTCGGCGAATTCCTCCACCGGCGCCTCTTCCATCGCGCCGATGTCGATGCCGGCGGCGCCCATCTGCGCCGACATGCCGTCGAGCGCGGCGCGGGCGATCAGGTCGCAATAGAGCGCGATGGCGCGCGCCGCGTCATCGTTGCCGGGGATCGGATAGTCGATACCGTCGGGCGAGGAATTGCTGTCGAGCACCGCGATCACCGGGATGCCGAGCTTGCGCGCCTCGAGGATCGCGAGATCCTCCTTGTTGGTGTCGATCACGAAGATCATGTCCGGCACGCCGCCCATCTCGCGGATGCCGCCCAGCGACTTCTGCAGCTTGTCCTGCTCGCGCTCGAGGCCCAGCCGCTCCTTCTTGGTCAGGCCGACGGCGCCGCCCGCGAGCTTTTCGTCGATCGACTTCAGACGGCTGATCGAGTTCGAGATGGTCTTCCAGTTGGTCAGCGTGCCGCCGAGCCAGCGGTGGTTCATGTAGTACTGCGCCGAGCGCTCGGCCGCGTCGTGCACCGCCTTCTGCGCCTGGCGCTTGGTGCCGACGAAGAGGATGCGCCCGCCGCGCGACACGGTCTGCTGGACGGCGTGCAGCGCCTGGTCAAGCAGGGGGACGGTCTGGGTCAGGTCGATGATATGGATGCCGTTGCGGTCGCCGTAGATATACGGCCCCATGCGCGGGTTCCAGCGGTGGGTCTGGTGGCCGAAATGCACGCCGGCTTCCAGCAGCTGACGCAAGGTGAACTCGGGAAGAGCCATTCAGTCGTTCCTTTTCCGGTTTCGCCGCGACGGGGAGAAGAGCCTCTCGGCCCAACCGGTGGACGCCCGGGGATGTCTCCCCCGGAAGCCGCGCCCCCGCCTGTGGATTGAGTGGCGAGCCCATAGACGCTTCCGGGTGGCTTGGCAAGGGCCGGATTCAGCAGGTCGCTCGCGCTCCGGTCTGGCGGTCGGCTCCCGCGGGGCGCGCGGCCCCTGGGTCCCGCTCCGGCCGACGCCAGAGCGCCCGAGCGGCCTGTTGGCGGGGCCCCTCGTCCTGCCCGACAGGAATTCCGCCAATATGAAACTGGAAGAGGGCTCATACCAAATCCGTTTGATTGTTTCGCCTTCGCCTGCGCCCTTCCCCGCCGCCGGCGAGCAACGCCGGGGCGATGCGCGGCGTCCGAGCCTGCACTGCGCGATTTCGAGGTTACGCGAAATCGGGACGGGCGTGCCCTGCCGGGGCATGACCGTCTGCGACGGTCATGCCGGGCACACCCGTCCCGATTCAGCCGTTCTGGGAAATTCGCACCCCTCGCGCCCTCCGCAAGCTTGCTCCGGGCGCGCGGACCGCGGGCGCGCCACTGGCGCCCTGGTATCAGCAGGGATGCCCCCCGCCCGCCGGACCGGCCTTGACCTCCTTCGCGCGCGCGTGACACCGTCCGCCGGCAGGCCAGAGGAGGACCCGATGCGCGTCGAAACCGAGGCCCCGACGATCCGGCTGGCGGACTATGCGCCACCGGACTGGCTGGCCGAGACCGTGGACCTCGCCTTCACCCTCCACCCCGCCGCAACCCGGGTCCGGGCGCGCATCGCCTTCCGGCCGAACCCCGCCCGCGGCGACGCGGCCCCGCGCGAGCTTCGCCTCGATGGCCGCGCGCTGCGCCTGATCTCGGCCAGCATCGACGGCGTTCCGGTGCCGGAGAACGCGCTGACCCGCGACGACGAGGGGCTCGCCGTCGCAGCCGACCTCGTGCCGGCGCAAGGCTTCGTCTGGGAAGCCGAGACCGAGATCGCGCCCGAGGACAACGGCGCGCTGGAAGGGCTCTACATGTCGCGCGGCATGTACTGCACCCAATGCGAGGCCCAGGGCTTTCGCAAGATCACCTATTTCCCCGACCGCCCCGACGTGATGGCGACCTACCGCGTCAGGATCGAGGGCGAGGCGCCGGTCCTGCTCTCGAACGGCAATCTCGTGGCGAGCGGACCCGGCTGGGCCGAGTGGCACGATCCCCATCCGAAGCCGAGCTATCTCTTCGCGCTGGTCGCCGGGGATCTCGTCGCCGTCGAGGATCATTTCACCACCCGCTCCGGCCGCCGCGCGCTGCTCCAGATCTGGGTCCGCCCCGGCGACGAGCCGCTCTGCGGCTATGCGATGGACGCGCTCAAACGCTCGATGCGCTGGGACGAGGAGGAATACGGCCGCGAATACGATCTCGACCGGTTCATGATCGTCGCGGTCGATGATTTCAACATGGGGGCGATGGAGAACAAGGGCCTCAATATCTTCAATGCCCGCTATGTTCTGGCGAGCCCCGAGACCGCCACCGACGCCGACTACAAGGCGATCGAGACCATCATCGCCCACGAATATTTCCACAACTGGACCGGCAACCGGATCACCTGCCGCGACTGGTTCCAGCTCTGCCTCAAGGAAGGGCTGACCGTGTTTCGCGATCAGCAGTTCTCGGCGCATGAGCGCGACGCGGCGGTGAAGCGGATCGAGGACGTGATCCGCCTGCGCGGCGCGCAGTTCCGCGAGGATGGCGGGCCCCTCGCCCATCCGGTCCGGCCGGAGGAATATGTCGAGATCAACAACTTCTACACGGCCACGGTCTACGAGAAGGGCGCCGAACTGATCGGCATGCTGCGGCGCCTCGTCGGGGCGGAGACCTACCGCGCGGCGCTCGACCTCTATTTCGAGCGCCACGACGGCCAGGCCTGCGCCATCGAGGACTGGATCGCCGTGTTCGAGGACGCCTCGGGCCGCGACCTCGCGCAGTTCAAGCGCTGGTATTCCCAGGCCGGCACGCCGCGGGTCGCCGTCGCCGAAAGCTGGGAGGACGGACGCTACAGCCTCACCCTCAGCCAATCGACCCCCCCGACGCCCGGCCAGCCGGAGAAGGCGCCGCTGGTCATCCCCGTGGCCTACGCGCTGCTCGACGAGGCGGGCGGCGAGGTGGCGTCCGGCGAGCTGGAGCTGACCGAGCCCCGGCAGAGCTTCGACTGGGCGCTCGCGGCCCGTCCGGTGCCGTCGCTGCTGCGCGGTTTCTCGGCACCGGTGATGCTCGAACGGCCGAGCACGCGCGACGAGCGCGCCTTCCGCCTCGCCCATGACGGCGATCCGTTCAACCGCTGGGAAGCGGGCCGCGCCGCCGCGGTCGACGCGCTCGCGGCGCTGGTCGCCGACCCGGGCGCGTCCGTCGATCCGGGCTATCTCGCCGCGCTGGCGGCGGTCGCGGATGACCGGCGGCTGGACCCCGCCTTCAAGGCGCTGGCCCTCGGCCTGCCCTCCGAGGAGGAGACCTTCGCCTCTCTGGCAGGCGAGACGGCCCCGGACCCGCTCGCCGTGCATCGGGCGCGCGAGGCGCTTCGGGCCGCGATCGCGACCGCGCTCGGCGACCGGCCGGCCCGGCTCTATGCCACGAACGCCGTGCCCGGCCCCTACACACCCGACGCGGCCGCCGCCGGAAAGCGCGCGCTGCGGGCGCGGGCGCTCGAATTCCTGACCGCGCTCGATCCCGACGCCCACGAGGCCGCCGCGCAATTCGCCGCCGCCGACAACATGACCGAGCGGATGACCGCGCTCACCCTCCTCGTCGGCCGCGGCCGGGGCGAGGCCGCGCTCGCCGCCTTCCATGACGACTGGCGCCAGGATCGGCTGGTGATCGACAAATGGTTCGCCGTCCAGGCTACCCAGACCCCGCCGGCGCTCGCCGTCGAAACCGTCGCCGCCCTCACCCGCCACGCCGATTTCGACTGGCGGAACCCGAACCGGTTCCGCGCGCTGATCGGCGGTTTCGCGATGGGAAATCTCGCCGGGTTCCATCGCGCCGACGGGCGGGGCTACGGGCTGTTCATCGACTGGCTGATCCGCCTCGACCCGATCAACCCGCAGACCACGGCGCGGCTGGCGGCGACCATGGGCAACTGGACCCGCTTCGACGAAGGCCGCCGCGCCGTCATCCGGGCCGAGCTTGAACGGCTCGCGGCGCTCCCCGGCCTGTCGCGCGATACCGGCGAAATCGTCGGCCGGCTGCTGCGGGCGGAGACGCGCTGAGCGGGCGGCCGCCGCCTGCCGTACGGACCGGATCTGGTGGCGCGGGGCGCGAGGGATTCGAATTTGGCCGGGAGCCTTGATGCGGGGCGGGCATTCCCGGCCTGCCCGTCACCGACCACGGGCACCGACCACCGGGCACCGACCATCGGGCATCGGGCATCGGGATCGTGAGAGGCGAGAGCCAACCCTTGCCGAGATGGCGCCGCGCGGCTAAGCCTCGCCAACGCCGAAACGAGGACTGGGAATGGCCGAACTCGCCTACAAGGAGCCCGAACCCAAGGTCATCGCCGGGGCGAAGGGCGATTGGGAAATGGTGATCGGGCTGGAAGTCCATGCCCAGGTCACATCGAAGGCGAAGCTCTTCTCCGGCGCCTCGACCACCTTCGGCGCCGCGCCCAATTCCAACGTCAGCCTGGTCGACGCCGCCATGCCCGGCATGCTGCCGGTGATCAACGGCTATTGCGTCGAGCAGGCGGTCCGCACCGGGCTGGGGCTCAGGGCGCGGATCAATCTCTATTCGCGCTTCGATCGCAAGAACTACTTCTACCCCGACCTGCCGCAGGGCTATCAGATCAGCCAGCTCTACCACCCGATCGTCGGCGAGGGCGAGATCCTGGTCGACATGGCCCCCGGCGTCGCCCGCAAGGTGCGGGTCGAGCGCATCCATCTCGAACAGGACGCCGGCAAGTCGGTGCATGACCTCGACCCGAATCTCTCCTTCGTCGATCTCAACCGCTCCGGCGTCGCGCTGATGGAAATCGTCTCGCGCCCCGACATCCGCGGGCCGGAGGAAGCGGCGGAATATGTCCGCAAGCTGCGCCAGATCCTGCGCTATCTCGGCACCTGCGACGGCAATATGCAGGAAGGCAGCCTGCGGGCCGACGTGAATGTCTCGGTGCGGCCGAAGGGCTCGACCGAACTCGGGACGCGCTGCGAGATCAAGAACATGAACTCGATGCGCTTCATCACCCAGGCGATCGAGTACGAGGCCCGCCGCCAGATCGCCATCCTCGAAGACGGCGGCGCAATCGAGCAGGAAACCCGCCTCTACGATCCGAACCGGGGCGAGACCCGCTCGATGCGGTCCAAGGAAGAGGCGCACGACTATCGCTACTTCCCCGACCCCGACCTGCTGCCGCTGGAACTCGACGCCGACTGGATCGCCGGCATCGGCGCCGGCCTGCCGGAACTGCCGGACGCGAAGAAGGCGCGCTTCGTGCTCGACTACGGCATGACCGAATACGACGCCGGCGTGCTGACCGCCGAGACCGCCAGCGCCGACTATTTCGAGGCGGTGGCGACCGGGCGCGACGGCAAGCAGGCGGCGAACTGGGTGATCAACGAGCTGTTCGGCCGGCTGAACAAGGAAGGCATCGCCGTGGAGGCGAGCCCGGTCGATCCCACCCAACTCGGCGGGCTGATCGACCTCATCGGCTCGGGCGAGATTTCCGGCAAGATCGCCAAGGAGGTGTTCGAGATCCTCTGGACCGAGGGCGGCGATCCGGCGACAATCGTCGAGGCGCGCGGGCTGCGCCAGGTCACGGATACCGGGGCCATCGAGGCGGCGGTGGCGGCGGTGATCGCGGCCAATCCCGACAAGGCGGCGGCGGCCCGCGAGAAACCGTCGATGGCTGGCTGGTTCGTCGGCCAGGTAATGAAGGCGACCGGCGGCAAGGCCAATCCGCAGGCCGTGAACGCGCTGATCCGGGCGAAGCTGGGACTCGACTGACCGCGGGGGATAAGGATGACCTACTACGACTACAAGGTGGTCCCGGCACCGCGCCGCGCCCGCAAGGTGAAGGGCGTCGCCGCCGGTCCGGACCTCTTCGCCCTCACCCTGACCGAGGCGATCAACGAGGTCGCGCGCCAGGGCTGGGAATATTACCGGTCCGAGGCGCTGAGCATGGAAGGCCCGGCCGGCTGGGTAAAGCGGGCGAGCGTCGAGGAGCAGACGATGCTGATCTTCCGCCGCCCGCGCGAGCATCTGAGCCCGCGCCTCGCCGCCGCGCCGGCCGAGACCGGCGCCCCGCGCGAGCCGGTGGAGCCGGGTCCGCGGCTGGCCGAGCTCGAGCGTCCCGCCTTCGAGCGCCCGGTCCCCGTCCGCCGCGAGCCGTCGCGGGTCGAGCCGCGCGTCTCGGAAGATTCGCCGACGCCGGTGACGCCCCTCAGGCCCGGCCCGCGCCTCGGACCCGCCGAGAAGTCCTGACCCGGCCTCGCGGGTCGGATCAGGTCGGGTCCGGTCCGCTGAGATCAAGCGCCAGCGCGTGGAGCCCAGCGTCGAGTTCTTCCCTGAGCGCGTCATGGACCGCGCGACCGCGCTGCACCCGGCTCAGCCCTTCCAGGGCGGCCGCGCGCATCACGACGCGGAAATGCGTGCCGCCCCCCTCGCGCCAGCCGCCATGGCCGCGATGCTGCTCGCTCTCGTCAAAGACTTCGAGGCGGGACGGCGCGAAGGCCGTGGTGAGCTTCGTCTCGATCGTCGCCGCGCTGACTGCCATGCCGTCCCCCCTGTTTCCCGCGGCGTCTCCCGCGGTGCAAACGGGGTTGGCCCGCGCCGCCAAAACACTAGACTGATGCCCCCGAGTCGCAAAGCTGAAAGGATCGGCCCGAAATGAGCCGCCGCTCACCCTTCGATTTCGATATTTCCGTGTCCGGCGACAAGAAGCGGCGGGCGCGTTCGCGCGGTCTCAGCGGCGCGATCGAGACATCGAGCCGGACCTGCGACAAGCCCGGCTGCGAAAAGCCCGGCAAGTTCCGCGCGCCGAAATCCCCGGACCATCTGGACGAGTTCCTGTGGTTCTGCATGGACCATATCCGCGAGTACAATCTGAAATGGAACTTCTTCCAGTCCCATTCCGACGCGGAGCTTGAGCAGCAATTCGCCGCCGACCGGGTCTGGGAACGCCCGACCCAGCCGTTCAGCGCCACCGTCGGCCGCGGCCAGCCGCATGCCGAGGGCCGGGCGTGGCAACGGTTCGGCTTCGACGATCCGACCGAGGTTCTGGGCGACAAGGCGACGCTCAATCCGGGGGCCGCGCGCGGCGCGGTCCGGCCCCAGCGCCGGCTGCCGCCGACCGAGCGGCGCGCGCTCGAGATCCTCGATGCGCAGGACAGCCAGAGCAAGACCGAGATCCGCAAGATGTACAAGGCGCTGGTCAAGGATCTGCACCCCGACATGAACGGCGGCAAGCGCGACGACGAGGCGCGGCTGAGCGAAGTGGTCTGGGCCTGGGAACAGATCAAGGCGAGCCGCGGTTTCCGGGATTGAGCGCGGCGGGATCGAGCGGAGGTCGGGGAACGTGAACGCGGACTGGCAGGTTTTCCTCGCCGCTCAGATCGGGGCCTCGGCCCCGCTCCTGGGGCTGATCTTCATCGGTGTCTCGCTCAATCTCGACAAGATTCTCGCAGGAAGGGGGCTGACGAGCCGGGCATATCTCGCGCTGCTGCTGATGCTGATGGTGCTCGTCGTCGGCTCGCTCGCGCTGGTCCCGGGCCGGCCCGACGCGTTGCTCGCCGCGGGGGCGGCGGGGGCCGGGATCGCGCTCAACATCGTCGGAACCCATGTCAGCCGGCGAAGCTGGAGCGCGCCGGCGACGACGCGAGGAGCCATCGCGGTGAATTTCGTCATGACGCAATGCGCGAGCCTGCCCTATCTCGTGGCGGCCGTCGCGCTGTTGACCGGCGGATCCGGGGTGCTCGGATGGATCGCGGCCGGAATGATCTTCTCGATGATAAAGGCGGTGTCCGATGCCTGGGTGCTGCTGGTGGAAATCAACCGCTGACGGGAGCGGGAGAGAGCGTCGGCGCGACGCTCACGGCCGCCGTGGTGAACCGGATTTCCTGCAACACCGGCGGCTGCGGACCGCAGGCGCTGAGCAGCAGGCCGGCGACGACGAGAATGAGGCCGATACGCGATCCCATGGCTTACTCCTTCAAGACCCTAGACACGAACCGCGAGTGTCGGGTGAGCCGGTGGGACGAGTCAAGCACGCCGGCGCCCGGTGGTTAGCGCTAAGGAGAAGCGCGCCGGGTGGGTGCCTTGCATCGGCTGCGCAATTGCGACACATACGCGGAGGGCGCGCGCACCGGCGCCCATCCGAATTTTGACCCGTTCCGGGCCAGATCTGGGGAGCGGGGAACATGGCGGACGGCGGGATGGAAATGCTGGGGGAACCGACCAAGGATTTCAGCGTCCGCGAGCTGTTCGGCATCGATTCCGACATGAAGGTGAAGGGCTTCGCCGAGCCTTCGGACCGCGTGCCCGACATCGACCCGACCTACCGCTTCGACCGCGACACCACCCTCGCCATCCTCGCCGGCTTCGCCCACAACCGCCGCGTGATGATCCAGGGCTATCACGGCACCGGCAAATCGACCCATATCGAGCAGGTGGCGGCCCGGCTGAACTGGGCCTGCGTGCGGGTCAATCTCGACAGCCATATCAGCCGCATCGACCTGATCGGCAAGGATGCGATCCGGTTGAAGGACGGCGTCCAGGTGACGGAGTTCCAGGAGGGCATCCTGCCCTGGGCTTTGCGCAACCCGGTGGCGATCTGCTTTGACGAATACGACGCCGGCCGTCCGGACGTGATGTTCGTGATCCAGCGCGTGCTGGAGGTCGACGGCAAGCTGACTTTGCTCGATCAGAACAAGGTGATCCGGCCGCATCCCTTCTTCCGGCTGTTCTCGACGGCGAACACCGTGGGCTTGGGCGATACCACCGGGCTCTATCACGGCACCCAGCAGATCAATCAGGGCCAGATGGACCGCTGGTCGATCGTGGTGACGCTGAACTATCTCGCGCATGACGCCGAACAGAACATCGTGCTCGCCAAATATCCAGGCTACGACACCGCCGAGGGCAGGAAGACGATCAGCCGCATGGTGACCGTCGCCGACCTGACCCGCGCGGCCTTCATGAACGGCGATCTCTCGACTGTGATGAGCCCGCGCACCGTCCTCGCCTGGGCCGAGAACGCGCGCATCTTCGGCGATGTCGGCTTCGCCTTCCGCCTGACCTTCCTCAACAAATGCGACGAGCTCGAGCGGCAGACGGTGGCGGAATTCTACCAGCGCTGCTTCGACAAGGAACTGCCGGAAAGCGCGGTCAGCGTCTCTCTCGGCTGAGACCGCCCCCGGAGGGGCGGCCTCGGCCGGTTCGCTCATACCAAATCCTGACTACCTCGCCTTCGCCCTTCCCCGCCCGGACCTCGCCTAGCCGCCCAAGGCGGCGCTCCTGTCGATGCCCCCGCCGCCGGCGAGCAACGCCGGGGCGGCGACGTCCGAGGCTTCGCTTCGCGATTTCGAGGTTACGCGAAATCGTGACGGGCGTGCCCTGCCGGGGCTCGCCC